>CACZSA010000320.1 GCA_902783705.1 uncultured Ruminococcus sp. | reverse complement strand
GGAGCGGTGATTGACAAGAGGCCGGCTCCGGAGGCCTCTTGTCCGCCAGCCGCGCAGGCGAAAAAAACAATCGACTTGGTCGATCCCAAATCCGCAAGCGTAAGCGCGCAGGACACGAGAAAATACCAGCCCTCTTGTGCGCCAGCGCGCAGAGCGAAACACGACTGCGCCGCGCGCTTGCCGAAGGTGCGCTCGCCTCTTGCCCGCAGACGCTCCCCGCCCGCACGCGCCCGCGCGCAAACGCCCCCCATCAAATCGAATGATGAATTGCGAATGGATGAAGAGATCCGTTAACGGATTTCAAAAAGAAAACGGTCGTGCAGCTGTGTGGGAATGCCAGCTTCAAGACCGGTTTTCTTTTGAATACCGCAGGTTTGTCTCCGCAGTTCATAATTCTTCATTCACCCCCCGCAATTCCCTCATCTCCCTCTTCGCCGTGTAGACGAAAATTCGCTCCGGCGCGGGGGTGAGGTGCCCTCGGAGCGCGAACAGGAGGGCGGGGGAGGCGGCAGATTCCCGGGTGAGGAGGATGGTCTTCGCGTCGGGTTCCGGGTCCGGCCCGGACGGTTGCCGCGTCTCTCCGGCGGGGGTGACGGAGGCGAGGACGCCGTCCGCCGAGAGGGTGACGAAGACGGCGGGGCGATCGAGGTAGTCGAGATACCAGTGCGCGAGGACGAGGAGGGTGTTCTCATCGCAGGGCGCGGACCCGAGATCGCGGATCAGCATGTCGGTGACGCGCGGGAGGATCTGCGCGATCCACTTCGCCGAGACCGGGCCGATGCCGCGGACTTGGATCAGCTCCGCCGGATCGGCGAGGAAGACCCCGCGCAGGGATCCGAACCGCTCGACGAGGGCGTGGGCCGTCTCGTTCGTGTTGCGCCGCGGGAGGACCTCGTACAGGAGCCGCTCGAGGATCTCGTGCGCGCGCCAGCCGTCGAAGCCCTCCTCCGCGAACCGCGCCGCCATGCGCTGACGGTGACCGCGGTGGCTGAGAGGCTGCTCCTCCGGGGCGGGGATTCCGTTCGTGCTCTCCGGTTTATCCATCTCGACCGCCTTCCGTGCCTTCGGCCGCTTCGACTGCGGCGAGGATCCGGCGGGCGTTGTCCTCCGAGGGCCGGGCGCCGTCGAGGAGGAGATCATAGGCCGCGTCGTCCTTCGGGGTGAGGTGGGCCCGCTGCCAGACCGCCTTGCCGATGGTCCTGTCGCCGCGTTCCCGTTCCCGGCGGCTGAGCTCCTCCCCGTCGACGTCGATGCGGATCCAGAAGGTATCGCAGCCCTCTGTGAGGCGCAGGGTCTCCTTGTACATCTCCTCCGTGTCGAAGAGGCAGTTGTCGATGACCGCGTCCCGGCCTGAGCGGTCGATCGCTGCCGCCGCGAGGGTCATGACCGTGAGAAAATCCCGGACCTCGTCGAGCGGGCGCGCGGGGTCCGCCGGATCGGGGAAGGGATGGTTTGCGTGCCGGAAGGGGGCCATGTACGCGTCGACCGCGTCGTAGGAGAGATAGTAGAGCGGGCGGGGCCAGAGCTTCTGCAGATTGCGCGAGAGCGTCGTCTTGCCCGAGGAGGACGGGCCGTTGAGGATGAGGATCATAAGGATGCGCCTCCCGATGATTTTATTTTATTCAGAGTCCGCGCGGCGATGCCCGATCCGGGCGTCATGCTTCAAACAATTCCGCGATCTCGTCCGGGGACGCGCCGTGTATGTACTGCCCGACCTCGCCGAGGCGCGCGGTCAGCTCGCTCCGGATCAGGCGGCATCCGGCGAGGGCGGATTCCAGCTCTTCGACCGGACGGATGCCGAAAAAGTCGCCGCTGAGACGCACGCCGGTCAGGGCGCCGTGCTCCGAGGAAAAGGACAGCTCCACCGATCCGTAGGGGAACCGCCGCTTCACCTGCTGCCCGAAGGTCCCGGACGCGCCGAAATTCCATTCCCACGTCCGGTATTTTTCCCGCGCCAGCGCCTCGATCCCCGCCCGCTGTTCCTCGGTGAAATCCGTCCTCTCCGCCGCGCCGCCGCCGAGAAAATGATCCTCCAGACGGCGCGCGAGGCCTTCCGCGTCGATCCCCGGCAGGTATTCCGAGAGGTTTCCCACGCGGGAACGGACGCTTTTGATTCCCTTGCTCCGCAGCTTGTCCGCGTCCGCACGCAGCGCGCCGTTCATGAAGGAGAGATCGGCGCTGACCAGAAGGGTCCCGTGGTGCAGGACATGATCCCGCCAGACGCACTGCGCGTTGCCGGAGATCTTTCGCCCGTCCGCGACGAGATCGTTGCGGCCCGAGAGCTCCGCCGGAACGCCGAGCTCCCGCAGGACCTGGGCGACGGGGAGCACGAAGCGGGCGAAATCCAGCTCGGGACAGCGCGCCCGCGGGACGATAAAGGTGAAGTTCAGGTTCCCGAGGTCGTGGAACACCGCGCCGCCCCCCGTCAGCCGGCGCACGACCGGAATGCCGTGCTCCTCGACGAAGGGCAGGTTGACCTCCGCGTAGGCATTCTGATTCCGCCCGAGGATCACCGACCGGCTGTTGCGCCAGAGCAGAAAGATCTCCTCCTCCTCCGTATCCAGAAGGAACTGTTCCGCCGCGAGGTTGAGATACGGATCGGTTGAGATGCCGCGGTAATATTTCATGCGTTTTCCCTTCTTAATAAAGCCGCCGGAATGCTCAGTCCGGGTTGCGTTCCCCGAGGATCCGCCGGTAGTGCTGGTAGAACTCCTCGTACCGCCCTTCGTCGAGCGCCTCGCGGATCTTCTCCGTCAGGTCATTGTAGAAGTACAGATTGTGCAGGACCGCCAGCCGCATCCCGAGCATCTCCTTCGCCTTGATGAGATGCCGGATGTAGGACCGCGAGTGATGGCGGCAGGCCGGGCATCCGCAGTGCTCGTCGATCGGACGGCTGTCCTCCGCGTATTTCTCGTTCAGAAGATTCATCTTCCCGCCCCACGTGAACAGATTCCCGTGCCGCGCGTTGCGGGAGGGCATCACGCAGTCGAAGAAGTCGATCCCGCGGTGCACGCCCTCGATGATGTTGAGCGGCGTGCCGACGCCCATCAGATACCGCGGCTTGTCCTTCGGCATATAGGGCTCGACCGCCTCGATGATCCGGTACATCTCCTCCGTCTCCTCGCCGACCGCCAGACCGCCGATCGCGTAGCCGGGAAGATCCAGCTCCCGGATCTGCTCCATGTGCCGGATCCGCAGGTCCGCGTAGGTGCTCCCCTGATTGATGCCGAAGAGGAGCTGACCCGGATTCACGGTCCCCGGCAGCTCGTTCAGACGGGCGAGCTCCGCCTTGCACCGCGCCAGCCACCGCGCCGTCCGGTCGCAGGACCGCTTGACGTAATTGTATTCGGCGGGGTTTTCGATGCACTCGTCGAAGGCCATCGCGATCGTCGAGCCGAGGTGGGACTGGATCCGCATGCTCTCCTCCGGGCCCATGAAGATGCGCCGCCCGTCGATGTGCGAGGCGAACGTCACGCCCTCCTCCTTGATCTTGCGCAGCCCGGCGAGGGAGAAGACCTGGAATCCGCCGCTGTCCGTGAGGGTGGGGCCGTCCCATCCGGTGAACCGCTGGAGGCCGCCCTGTCCGTGGATGAGCGTGTCGCCCGGGCGGATGTGCAGATGGTAGGTGTTGGAAAGCATGACCTGGCACTTGACCTCGCGCAGGTCGAAGGCCGAGACGCCGCCCTTGATGGCAGCGCTGGTGGCGACGTTCATGAAGACGGGGGTTTCGATCACGCCGTGAGGGGTGATGAGCCGCCCCCGCCGCGCCGCGCTCCGCGGATCGGTTTTGTCGAGAATGTACATGATGACTCCTTTTGGGAAAATAAGCGGGGAAGCCCCCGCGGGCTTGAGGCGAGCTCACCGTCGGCAAGCTCGCGGTTGCAGTCGTGTTTCGCTTGCACGCTGTTTATGCCTGCGCGCTGACGCTTGCGGATGATGGATCTTGCAGATCCATTATTTTTTTCGCCTGCGCGGCTGGCGGACAAGAGGGAGGGTATTATCTCATGTTCTGCGCGCTGACGCTTGCGGGGATGAATCGACCAAGTCGATTGTTTTTTTGTCCTTCCGGACAGGGACCTAAGAGGACCCTCGGGTCGGGCCCTCTCTGGACTTTCCCGGCCCCAGAGGCGCGTTCCCCGCCTCTGGACTCCACCCCTCAACGTGCGTACCACGAGATCTCTGAAGCGTTGCTCAATGAGGTTCGGCTTGTTTTGTTTGGCGATAAACGAGTTTATCGC
>CACZSA010000319.1 GCA_902783705.1 uncultured Ruminococcus sp. | reverse complement strand
TATTCGCGGGTGATGTTGTTCTTTTCCGCCTCGCGGATGCCCTGCACGATCACCTGCTTCGCCGTCTGCGCGGAGATGCGGCCGAAGCTCTTGGTCTTCAGCTCCTCGTCGACCGTCATGCCGAGCTCGTACCGGAGGCTGATTTCCCTTGCGGCGTCGAGCGAGATCTCCGCCTTGGGATCCTCGACCTCTTCGACGACGGTGCGGCACTTGTAAACGCGGATGTCCTTCTTTTCGCGGTCGATTTCCACCCGGCAGGGGACGCCGCCGAGTTCCTTCCGGCACGCGGAGAGAAGCGCGGCTTCCACCTTTTCGAGCATATAGTCTACCGGAATGCCCTTGATCTTTTCGAGGGCTTCAAGCGCCTCAAACAGCTCTGCGTTCATATCAAACAGTCCATGCCTTTCGATAGTTTCTGGTTTATCATAAATGATAGCTTCTATACATTTGAACGAGCGCATTTCGCTCGTGTTCTTTTTCTCCTTTATCAGAGGAGCCGGTTTCATGAATGAAACCAAAGAACCAAAAAGAGGAACTCTGAGGAAGGGTGGGGTGTTCCGAGGTCTGCGGACCTCGTCCAGAGGCTTTGCCCCCGGACCCTGCCGCCTTTTGGAAAAGGCGGGCGAAAACTTTTTTAAGGGCGTTTGTGCGGCGGTTCAGATATTCTGCCAGTCAAACACCGTCTCGCACTTGGCGACGGCTTTCATGGGGAACCGCTTTTCCTCGCCGTTCACCGTGACGACGATCTCGTCCCGCTCCCCGTCGTACCCCTCGAGGGTGGCGCGGAGGCTCTTCGATCCGTCGACGGCGGCGTAGAAGCGGAGGTTGACGTCCTCGCCCGCCATCCGCTCGAAGTGCAGGGGCCGGGTGAGCGTCCGCTCGACACCGGGGGAGGAGACCGCGAGCATATAGGCCTCTTCGATCGGGTCGGCCTCGTCGAGGATGGGATCGATCGCGCGGTGGAGCTTCTCGCAGTCGTCGATGGTGATGCCGCTCTCCGCGTCGGTGTCGATGGTGATGCGCAGGATCATATCCGCGCCTTCCCGGACATATTCGACGTCCCAGAGGATATAGCCGAACTCCTCGCAGAGGGGCGCGGCGAGGTCCCAGACGACGGAGGCGATGTTTTTCTTCTGTTTCATGATTCCGCCTGTTTCATAAGAAGAGAGTGGACTGTCTTTCGCCCACTCTCCATCATCAATCTATCTACCTTTCCTATTATACCATAATCCGGGAATCCGCGCAAGAGGCATCGCCCGTCGTTCTGCACAATCTTTATTCTCCGGCGTCCATGATCCGGGCGTTTTTGCACAATCCACGGGGAAATGCGGGCGGATTCGTTCAAAAAATCCCCATCTGCCGCGCGAATTCGGTGAGGGAATGCGCGGTATAGTCCATCGCGGTGACGGCGGCGGGATCGGTCCCGTCGGGGAGGGCGGGGGGATAATGGACGAGCGCGCCCGCGATCCCGGCGTTCTTGCCGGACATGCCGTCGATCTCGCGGTCGCCGACCATGATGCACGCGGCGGGGTCGAGGCCGTTGCGGCGGATCAGGGCGAGGACGGCGTCGGGCGCGGGCTTGGAGGGGAAGCCCTCCTCGGAGGTGACGGCGTCGGCGAAGAAGGGGGAGAGGCCATAGGTATCGAGGTACCAACGGGCGGTATGGTTGCGGTGGGTATAGAGGTAATTCTGTCCGCCGCGCGCGGTGATGGCGGCGAGGACGTCGCGCGCGTCGGGGAAGGGGGCGGCGCGGGGGAGGACCTCGTCGTCGCCGATGAGGTGGGAGCGGTCGACGAACGCGCGGTAGAGGTCGTCCGGCATGGCGGTATACCGTTTCATCTCGCCGAAGGAGACGAGGAGGGAGCGGTAGACGGTTTCATAGTCGAGGGAGGCGGCGAGCCCGGCGTCGGTGAGGGCGTCCCAGCAGCACCGCATGATGTGGGGGTAGGAATCGAAGAGGGTACCGTCGAAGTCCCAGAGATAGTACTGAAACAGCATAAAGCTTGAGCCTGTCCTTTTCAGAGCGCGCGGAAAAAGCGCGTTATTTTATTTCATTTTATTTTTCTTGTGTCATCTGCGCGTGTCATCTGCGCGCTGGCGCTTGCGGATTAGGGATCGACCAAGTCGATTGTTTTTTTCGCCTGCGCGGCTGGCGGACAAGAGGCCTCCGGAGCCGGCCTCTTGT
>CACZSA010000318.1 GCA_902783705.1 uncultured Ruminococcus sp. | reverse complement strand
ACAAGAGGCCGGCTCCGGAGGCCTCTTGTCCGCCAGCCGCGCAGGCGAAAAAAACAATCGACTTGGTCGATCCCTAATCCGCAAGCGTCAGCGCGCAGCCCAAAAGAATAGAGAAGAAGCGCGTACTGCGGGGAAACAGTACGCGCTTTTCTTCCGGCTGCGCCGTTTATTTCATGATCTTTCTGTAAAGCTCCTTCAGCTCCTCGACGTTCGTGTCGCGCGGATTCCCGGGACGGCACGCGTCGGCGTACGCATCCGCCGCCAGCTGGTCGAGGTCCTCCTCGCGGACCTTCTCGTTCACCGACGGGATCCCGACGTCCGCGGACAGCTTCTTCACCGCGTCCACCGCGGCACGGCGGTATTCCGCCTGCGTCATCCCGTCGACGCCCTCGACGCCCATCGCGCGCGCGATCTCGCGGTACTTCTCGCCCGTGTAGTCCTCGTTGTACTCCATCACGATCGGGAGCATCATCGCGCAGGCCACGCCGTGGGGGGTGTCATAATGCGCGCCGAGGGTGTGCGCGATCGAATGCGCGATGCCGAGGCCGACGTTCGAGAAGCCCATGCCCGCAACGTACTGCGCCAGCGCCATGCCCTCGCGGTCCTCGGGGATGTTCTGCACCGCGCCGCGCAGATGCTTCGCGATGAGGCGGATCGCTTCGAGGTGGAACATGTCGGTCATTTCCCACGCGGCCTTCGTGGTGTAGCCCTCGATGGCGTGCGTCAGGGCGTCCATGCCGGTCGAGGCGGTGAGACCCTTCGGCATCGAGGACATCATATCGGGGTCGATGACGGCGACCTCGGGGATGTCGTGCTCGTCGACGCAGACGAACTTGCGCTCTTTTTCGACGTCGGTGATGACGTAGTTGATCGTGACCTCCGCGGCGGTCCCGGCGGTGGTGGGGACGGCGATGGTCGGGACGGCGTGATTCTTCGTCGGGGCGACGCCCTCGAGGGAGCGGACGTCCTCGAATTCGGGGTTGGTGATGATGACGCCGATGGCCTTCGCGGTGTCCATGGAGGAGCCGCCGCCGATGGCGATGATGGAGTCCGCGCCGCACGCCCTGAACGCCGCGACGCCGTCCTTCACGTTCTCGATGGTCGGGTTGGGCTTGATGCCGGAATAGACGGTATAGGGGATTTTCGCCTCGTCGAGGAGGGAGGTGACCTTCGCGGTGACGCCGAACTTGATGAGGTCGGGGTCGGAGCAGACGAAGATGTGGGAGAAGCCGCGGGCCTTGGCGAGGCCGGGGATCTCGTTGATCGCGCCCTTGCCGTGGAAGGAGACGGGGTTGAGAATGATGCGGTTTGCCATAGGATAATTCCTCCGGAAGTAATTATTTGGTACTCTTTATTATATACCAAGACGCGCGGAAATACAAGGGGGAAAAGAGAAAAACGCGGAAGCGCGCGGGGGAGGGGGTTGCATTCGCCTCAAAATCCTGCTATAATGATCGCGGGGGTCCGCTCCGCTGCCGCGGCGAGCTTGCTCGTCAGGCGGCAATTTCACTCGCAAAGGCACGAAGTGCCGAGCGAATTTCACTGCATTCCCGAAAGGGGGTTGTTCATTTGGAACCGAAACTCGGCGTGAGCCGGCTTCTTCATACGCTCATCCCCTTCATGGTCATGGCGGCGATGCAGAAGGGGATCCTGCTCCTCTGCGCGTCCACCTCCCTTGCGGGGACGGACGCGGCGTCCCTGCTTGCGTTTCTCCCGGCGGCGGCCTCGGCGGCTGCGCTTTTCCGCGTCCGCACCTACACCTCGCCCGCGCCCGAGGAGGAGAGCGTCGCGCCTCTCGTGCCCCGTCCCCTCCGGATCTGTCTCCTTCACACCGCAGCGGCGACGGCGGCTCTGATCGCGGTCATGTTCGCGGTCTCCGCCCTGATGCAGGGGCAGGCCGCGCCGTGGGGACCCGCGGAATCCGGGATGCGCGTGACGGCGCTCACCGTCCTCTCGCTCTGTCTGATTCATCCGGCGATCGAGGAATACCTGTTCCGCGGCGCGTTTTACGGGGAACTGCGGCGGATGCATCCGATTTTCGCGATCCTCGCGCAGGCGGTGATGTTCGCGATCGTCCACGACACGGTCGACAGCATGGTGTACGCGCTCGGGGCGGGCGTGATCCTCGGGATTCTCGCGGAGCGGTCGGGGAGGCTCTGGCCCGCCGTCCTCGCGCACATTCTGATCAACGCGCGCTCGCTGTTGTTCCTCACGCTCCTCGCCGAGAACGCCCCCGCCCGCCGGATCCTCGACGGCGCCGTGCTGTTCATCGGGCTTGCCGCCTTTGCCGCGAGTTTTATGTGGAGGGAGAGGAACGCGCAGGAAGCAGGTTCCTGACTGCTGCGCAGCGCCGGGCGGTCGTTGCACGCGAGCGGCGAGGACGCACACATGAGCTGTCAGCTGCATTTTAAGGTGTCAGATGCGCCGGCAATCCGTTCCCCTTCATGTGCGGTTTCGTATCACAACATTGCTTGAATCATTCATTCTGTCTGCGCGCTGGCGCTTGCGGATGATGGATCTTGCAGATCCGACGCTTTTTTCGCCTGCGCGGCTGGCGGACAAGAGGACCCTCAGGCCGGGCCCTCTT
>CACZSA010000317.1 GCA_902783705.1 uncultured Ruminococcus sp. | reverse complement strand
TGGGAGCGGTGATTGACAAGAGGCCGGCTCCGGAGGCCTCTTGTCCGCCAGCCGCGCAGGCGAAAAAAACAATCGACTTGGTCGATTCCAAATCCGCAAGCGTCCGCGCGCAGGCAAAACGTGACTGCATCCGCGAGCTTGCCGAAGGTGAGCTCGCCTCTTGCCCGCGGGGCTCCCCGCCCGCAAGCGTCCGCGCGCAGGCAAAACAAGATTCCCTGTTTAAGGGAATTATACTCCTCAATTCCCTTTTTTCCCTTGCATTTCCCGGCGGATTATGATAAACTGTATCCATCATCCATCATCCATCCTCTCCCGAAAGGAGTTTTTCATGGGAATCCTCACTTACAACGACAAGACTTTTCTGATGGACGGGAAGCCGTACACCATCCTCTCCGGCGCGATGCACTATTTCCGAATCCCGCGGGAATACTGGCACGACCGCCTTCTCAAGCTGAAGGAGATCGGCTTCAACACGGTCGAGACCTACACCGCGTGGAACCTGCATGAGCGGGAGGAGGGCGTCTTCGACTTCACAGGCATGCTCGACGTCGCCGCCTACGTGGACGAGGCCGCCGCGCTCGGGCTGAACGTGATCCTGCGGCCCGGGCCGTACATCTGCTCCGAATGGGAGTTCGGCGGGCTGCCCGCGTGGCTCCTGCGCTACGATGACATGGCGATCCGGTGCGCCGATCCGCTCTTCATCGAAAAGGTCCGGCGGTACTATCACGCCCTCTTCGACGAGCTGCGCCCGCGCCTTGCCACAAACGGCGGGAACATCGTCATGGTGCAGATCGAGAACGAATACGGTTCCTACGGCAACGACAAGGACTACCTGAACGCCGTCGTCGACATCTACCGCGAGTGCGGCGTCGACGTCACGCTCTTCACGTCCGACGGCGCGTGCTGGTGGATGCTCGGCGGCGGGACGCTCCCGGACTACCTCTGCGTCGCGAATTTCGGCTCGCATCCGAAGGAAAACTTCGCGATGCTCGAGAAATTCCGCCCGGATCAGCCGAAGATGTGCGGCGAATACTGGGTCGGCTGGTTCGATCACTGGTACGAGGAGCACCACGTCCGCGAGCCGGAGGAGATCGCCTCCCTGTTCCGCGACATGCTCGACGCGGGGGCCTCGCTCAACTTCTACATGTTCCACGGCGGCACGAATTTCGGCTTCATGAACGGCGCGAACCACGGCGGCAAGTACGAGCCGACGATCACGAGCTACGACTACAACGCGCTCCTCTCCGAGGCCGGGGACCTCACTCCCGCGTACCACGCCGTGCGGAAGATCATCGAGGGATATTTCGGCGCGCTCCCGCCGCTCACGGTGAAGAACAGCGAAAAGGCGGCCTACGGCAAGGTCAGGCTGACCGAGGAATGCTTCGTCCTCGACGCCGCGCCCGCGATGGCGGATCCGATCCACGCCGCCGCGCCGAAGTGGCAGGAATCGATCGGGCAGAACTTCGGGTTCACGGTGTATTCGACCGTCGTGAAGGGGCCGCGGGAGGAGATGCAGCTGCGCGCCGACGCGATCCACGACCGGGCGGTGGTGTTCATGGACGGCCTGCCGAAGGGGACCTTCGAGCGCTCGCGCCACGCGGACAAGGTGACGGTCGAGCTCGGGCGGGAGGAGTCCGTGAAGATGGACATTCTCGTCGAGAACATGGGCCGGATCAACTACGGGCCGGAGATGCGCGACCGCAAGGGCATGGTCGGGATCCGGTTCGGGCAGCAGAACCACTACGGCTGGGACATGTACCCGCTGACGATGGAGCCGGAGCAGCTTGCGAAGATCCCGTTCCGCGCGAAATCCGGCGAGGGGATCGAAAAGTCCTCGTTCCTGCGCGGGACGCTTATGATCGAGGGCGAGCCGCGGGACACGTTCATCCGTCTCGACGGGTTCCATCACGGATTCGTCGCGGTGAACGGCTTCAACCTCGGGCGGTATTACAACGACGCGGGCCCGCAGAAGACCTTGTACTGCCCCGCGCCGATGCTGAAAGCGGGGGCGAACGAGATCGTCGTCTTCGAGATGGACACGTGCGACCGGAACGAAATCGAATTTACGGACATGCCCGAACTTGGGTAAGGGCGGGGGAAGGGACCTTGGCGGAGGTCCTTTCCTTTTTTTGATTTTCTCCGCTTATTTTATCTGCGCGCGGACGCTTGCGGATGATGGATCGACCAAGTCGAAAGTTTTTTTGTCCTTCCGGACGGGACCTAAGAGGACCCTCGGGCCGGGTCCTCTTAGGAATCTCCAGGC
>CACZSA010000316.1 GCA_902783705.1 uncultured Ruminococcus sp. | reverse complement strand
CTACGGGCGCAGCTGGATGTGTCCCCCGGACGCGGGCCCGATCGAGGAGCTGATGGCGGCGGTGCGGACCTATTCGCACATCCTCGTGTATCAGACGGTCGGCGAGCTCGAGGACAGCTACGACTTCGAGGGCATGATGGAGGCGGGCGCGCGCCACAATCAGGTGGTGCTCCGGGTCCGCGGAGAGATGACGGCGCTCGGACTTCCCCGGGTCCTGCATCTCGGCGCGGGCGGCTGCCGGATGTGCGAGAAGTGCGCGAAGAAGACGGGCGAGCCCTGCCGGAAGCCGGACGAGGCCATGTCCTCGCTCGAGACCTACGGGATCAACGTCTCGAAGCTCGCGAAGGCCGCCGGGATGAAGTACATCAACGGACAGAACACCGTGACCTATTTCGGCGCGGCGCTGTTTGATCTGAAATAAGAGGCATTTCATGAAACCTGAACAGACGGTCACGGTGGAGGTCGGCGGGCGGCGCATCCCGGCGTCGGTCGGGGAAAACCTCGGCGAGCTCCTCTCGGCGGGCGGTTTTCTCGCCATGCCATGCGGCGGTCACGGGCGGTGCGGCAAGTGCCGTGCGAAGGTCGCGGGCGGCGTCTCCCCCCTCACGGAGAGGGAACGGTCGGTCCTCGGCGAGGAGGAGATCGCGGCGGGCGTGCGTCTTGTCTGCCGGGTGTCGGTGACGGGCGACTGCTCGGTGACGTTCCCGGAGGAGGCGGGCCGCTCCCAGATCCGGACGGACGGCGCGCTCCCGGAATTCGCCATGAATCCGACGTTTTCCCGTTACGGCGCGGCGGTGGACATCGGCACGACGACGCTGGCGGCCCGGCTGTACGATCCGGCGGGGCGTCTTCTCGCCGAGGAGACCCGGCTGAATCCGGAATCGGCGTGGGGCGCGGACGTCATCACCCGCATGGAGGCCTGCCTCGCCGGACACGCGGAGCAGATCGCCGCGGTGATCCGGGGCGCGCTCTGCGAAATGCTCGAAAAAATGGCGTCGGAGGCCGGGATCGATGCGCGGGAGATCGACGCGGCGGTCATCACGGGCAACACGGTGATGCTGCATCTTTTGACCGGGGACGACGTGGAGCCGATGACGCACGCGCCGTTCCACGCTTCGCGCCTGTACGGGGAAACCGTGACGGCGGAGGCGGTCGGCCTCTGCGCGCTCTATCCGGAGACCAAGATTTACCTTCCTCCCTGCGCGGCGGCGTTCGTCGGGGCGGATATCTCGACGGCGCTTCTGGCCTCGGGGATCTGCCGCCGGGCCGAGACATCGGTGCTCGTGGACATCGGGACCAACGGCGAGATGACCCTGTGGCACGGAGGCGCGCTCTGGGCGACGTCGACGGCCGCGGGCCCGGCGTTTGAAGGCGCGGGGATCTCGATGGGCATGGGTGGACGCGCGGGGGCGGTCGACCGGGTGAAGGTCCGGGACGGCGAGCTTGCGGCGCACGTGATCGGGGACGTCGCTCCGGTCGGGATCTGCGGAAGCGGGCTGGTC
Organism: uncultured Ruminococcus sp.; assembly: GCA_902783705.1. Classification (GTDB taxonomy): domain Bacteria; phylum Bacillota; class Clostridia; order Oscillospirales; family CAG-272; genus UMGS1696. The sequence continues at coordinate 720 of CACZSA010000316.1, read as the reverse complement.
GACGCGGTGGCGTGCCTGCTCGAGACGGAGGCGCTCGACGAGACGGGCTATCTCGAGGACGATCCGGCGGTGATCGCGGGGCCGGTATGCCTGACGCAGGATGACATCCGGGCGGTGCAGCTGGCGAAGAGCGCGATCCACGCGGGCATGCGGACGCTTCTTCACGCGGCGGGGCTCGGATGCGGCGACGTGCGGGAGCTCTCGGTTGCGGGCGGATTCGGAAGCTATCTCGACATCCGGAGCGCGGCGGCGATCGGGTTATTGCCGGAGGAGCTGGCGGACCGGGTGCGGGTACTCGGAAACGCGGCGCTCTCGGGCGCGTCGATGCTGCTGCTTGCGGGAGACCTGCGCGGGGAATGCGAGGCGCGCGCGCGGGACGTCAAAATGGTGGAGCTCGCGGCGAATCCGGTCTTCGCGAACGAATATATGGAAAGGATGTTATTCTGAGAGGAAGGACATCGGCGCGTACCTTTTCCCCGTTGTACGCGCTGGGCAGTGCCCGGAGACAAAAGACGAACTCACCTTCGGCAAGTTCGTTCACCAAGATAGGAAGTGCGTATCTGATTGGGTACGCGCTTTTTCGTTGCGGCTTTGCCGCTATTTTTTTTACCGTTCATTCTATCTGCGCGCTGGCGCTTGCGGATATTGGATCTTGCAGATCCGACGCTTTTTTCGCCTGCGCGGCTGGCGGACAAGAGGCCTCCGGAGCCGGCCTCTTGT
>CACZSA010000315.1 GCA_902783705.1 uncultured Ruminococcus sp. | reverse complement strand
GAGGACCCTCAGGCCGGGCCCTCTTGTCAATCACCCGGCCCCAGAGGCGAAGAAGGAGCGCCTTCTCCGCCTCTGGACTCCACCTCATCCCCCTCGGGTTCAACCTCATGCATCATTCTGAAGCTCCGTCCAATGGGGGCTAAGCGTGTTTCATAACAGGATTACAGGGGCCGCTCCCGGTTAGTCAAGCGGATTATAATATGATACGCTCAACGCCGAGAGAATAGCGGCCCGTGTTAGTCCTCCACCCAATGAAGGTGCAGCGGAAAAGTGTCCGGCACGTTCTAATTCTTAATTCTTAATTCTTAATTCTCAATTCGCAATCCCCACCGTCTGTCCCCAGCCGGATCTTCCTTCCCTGTCGCGGAGCTCGACGCGGACGAAGGTTTCGCGGCCGGTGAGCGGGAAGGCGGCTTCCGTGAGGTCCTCGCCCACGTCGGAGCGGTGCCCGGTCCACGCGGTGTCCGTGAAGTAGATCACCGACGAGACGTGATCCTCCTTCGGGCAGCGCACCCGGACGGCGTTTGCCTCCCGATCAAGCGTCACCTCCATGCGCGGGCCCTCGGACGAATAGAAATCCCCCGCCCGGATCGCCGCGAGGATCGCTTCCCGCGTGCATTCCTCGGCCTTCACCCAGATATACGCCCGGCACGCGTCCTTCTGATACCAGTGCGTGTCGTCGACCGCCGCGGTCTTCCAGATCACGCCCTGCGCCGCAAGCAGATCGATGATCGCGCCGGAATACGGACGGCAGTTCGCCGGGAGGTCCGAGACCGAGTTGAAGATCTCCGTGTAGTCCACGTCCGCGAGGGGCATGAGCTGCGCGAGCGTGTTCATCGACCACGCCGGATGCGCGAGATCCGCGACGCCGCCCGCCGCGTGGATCTTGTCGATGCAGCCTTGCGGCCCGTCCTCGCGCGTGACGCCGGGGTCCCGCTCGCATCCGACCGCCACGATGTGAAAGATCCCGTCCTGTACGCGGCGTCCGAAGTCGTATTCGCACCCGGAGAGCAGGAGCATCCCGTCCGCCTCTTCATTTTTGGAGATCTTCCAGTGGTCGGTCAGGGCGAGAAAATCGTATCCGTTTGCCCGGTAGAGCGCGATGCAGTCCTCGGGGGACATCCGCCCGTCCGAGCGCGTCGTGTGCGTATGGAGATTTCCCTTCCACCATTTATTTCCGTGTTCGTCTGTGTACATGGCAATACCTCGCTGTCGTTATTTCCCAAGTTTATCGCGGAACCTCGCCCATGCCGCGGCGATCTTTTTGCGGAATCCGAACGCGGCGAAAATGCCCGCGGCGACGAAGAGGAAGAAAATGACCTCGCCCCACGGACGGTCCGCCGCCCACGCGAGCCCCGCCAGCTTGCATCCGGCGTAGACAAAGCACATGACGGCGAAGGCCAGCGCGTAGGGCCAGATCCTCCACGCGCCCGCGCGGTCCTCGCTCTCCCTCGGTCTCCCGTTCGACGGTTCTCTGTCCGGCATGAAATCGTCCCCCTTTTTCCGTTGTCACCCCATTGTACCACAGGATTATGAACGATAAATGAATATTTGTGGGAAAAGATGGAACCGCCGCCTTGCATTCCGCGCGCGTCTGTGATACAATAGGGGGGACGGATCAACGAAACAACCATACGAAAACCTATATTTTGGAGGACAGCATGAAGAATCAGAAGCTCTGCGGCATCCTGCCCGCGCTGATGACGGCGTTCACGGAGGACGGGGTCGACTGCCCGAAGGTGGCGGCGCACACGAAGAAGCTGGCGGACGCGGGCGTGCACGGTCTGTACGTCGGCGGCTCGAGCGGCGAGATGATCCTGATGACGGAGGACGAGCGGAAGACGCTCCTCGAGACGGTAATGGAGAGCGTGGGGGACCGGCTGACGGTGATCGCGCACGTCGGCACGACGTCGACCCGCGGCTCGCTCGAGCTGGCGCGTCACGCGGAGAAATGCGGCGCGCACGCCCTCTCGTCGGTGACGCCGCTGTACTACAAGTACGGCTTCCGCGAGGTGAAGCACTATTACGAGCGGCTGGCGGGCGAGACCTCGCTCCCGGTCATCATCTACAACATTCCCGCGCTGACGGGCACGACGCTCACGACGGCGCAGCTCGAGGAGATCCTTTCGATCCCGAACGTCGGGGGGATGAAATTCACGGCGTCGGACTTCTTCCAGCTGGAGCGGATCCGCTCGGAATTCCCGGACAAGGTGTTCTACAACGGATCGGACGAGATGCTCTGCTCGGGGCTTGCAGCGGGCGCGGACGGCGGGATCGGGACGACGTACAACTTCATGCCGAAGACGATCCTCGCGATCTACAACGCGTTCCGTGCGAACGACGCGGCGACGGCCTTGAAATACCAGTCGAAGGCGAACGAGGCGATCGCGCTGGTGCTGAAGCACGGGGTGATGCCGGCGTCGAAGATGCTGCTCAAGCTGAACGGGACGGACTACGGAGAATGCCGCGAGCCGTTCATGCCGCTCGGCGAAGAAGCGATCGAGGAGCTTTCGCGTGTAAAAGTCGAATAAAGCGGAAGAAGGAACAGAAGGCGCACATGTTTTCCCCGTCATGTGCGCTTTTTCGTTGCGGCTTTGCCGTTTTTTATTCTATACTGCTCATTCCGTCTGCGCGCTGGCGCTTGCGGATGATGGATCTTGCAGATCCGACGCTTTTTTCGCCTGCGCGGCTGGCGGACAAGAGGCCTCCGGAGCCGGCCTCTTGT
>CACZSA010000314.1 GCA_902783705.1 uncultured Ruminococcus sp. | reverse complement strand
GGATCGGCGAAATCGATCGTGATGAAGCCGCCCACCGCGCACGCCGTCTGATCCATCAGGCCGCACGGCTTGCCGAAGTACACGTTCTCCGCATACTGCGCCATCTTCGCGATCTCCACGTTCGAAACGCAGCCGTCGTTGTAGAGATAATTCAGAATATTCCCCACCATGACCTCGAAGGCCGCGGAGGAGCTGATGCCGGAGCCCTTCAGCACGTTCGACGTCGTGTAGGCGTCAAACCCGCCGATCTTATACCCCGCGTCGAGGAACGCCTTTTCCATGCCCGCGATGATCGCGGCGGAGGAGAAGAACTTCGCCTCGTCCGGCTGCTCCACGGCCCTGGGTTCCACCACGTCCTCCGGGAAGCCCTCGGACTGGATGCGGATCACGCCGTCCTCAGTCGGCTTCGCCACGGCGAGGATGTCGAGGTTCACCGACGCGGCGATCACGCGCCCGTGGTTGTGGTCGGTGTGGTTGCCGGAGATCTCGCTGCGCCCGCCGACGGAATAGAGGGAGACGTCGCCGTCGCCGTATTTTTCGAGGAATGCGTCCGCGGCCTTCGCATAGCGTTCGCGCTGCGCCGGGATGGATTCGGGGGAGACGGAGAGCCCGTCGGTCAGAGCGGCGTCGATCCCGCCCGCGAGGATGGTCTTTTTCAGTTCGGAGATCGTCATGGGTGTGATTCCTTTCCGTTTATGAATGAAAAGATGATGATCGGAATGCATTTGCCGTTATTATAGCACAAACTTGTGCCCGGGATAGGGGGAGTTTGTAAATTAAGTATTACGCGAGAGGCCGGTCGGCGCGGGTGACGGGAGAGCAGGGCGTTATGAGGGCGATTCCGTGTCCCCGGTATCCGCCGGAGCGTCCGGTTCGTCCTCCGCCGCGGGCGCATCGTCCGGGATGACGGGGACGTATTCCGGGGCGGGGGCGGCGGCGAAGCGTCTTGCGCGTTCGGCCTCCCGCTCCTTCGCCCGGCGCGTGCTCCAGCGGAGGAAGCAGAGAAGACCCGCGACGGCGGCGAGGGCCAGTCCCCCGAAGAGGAGGAGCCGCCCGTTCGAGGTGATCCGCGCCATGAGGGGGAGATACAGGATGTCGAGCGTCGATTCGGGCATCGAGAGATCGACGAGGAGCGCGTTCTTCTGCCCGGCGAGCAAAAGCGGCGCGAAGGCCATGACGCCCCCGGCGAGCGCGGCGGAGATCCCCGCGAACGTCAGGGTCGGCAAGAGGCGCAGTCTCCGGCTCACGAGCAGGAGCAGAAACAGCACCGCCGCCGCGGAAAGGGCAAACAGGAGCGTGTCGCGGGACAGGACAACCCGGACCTCCTCGAGGGAGGCGAGGCGGGCGGGATCCGTGCTGTCGGAAAAGAGAGCGATGTTCTCGGCGACGAGCTCCTCGGGATCCATGAAGAGGGAGAGGACGTTCACCGCGCTCGGATCGACGCCGGAGAGGACCGTCCGCGCGGCCTCGTCGGGATCGAGCACGGGCGCGGGACCGTATTCGAGGAGCCACGTCCGCAGATCGAGGAGGTAGTCCTTTAAGATCCGGTCAAAGGAGAGCGAGCGGACCATCTCGTTGAGGGATTCGCGGGTGAAGGCGATCCCGTACCAGCCGAGGGCGTCGTTGAATTCGTCGAGGAGGGTGGTGAAGCCGCCCCAGCCGTCGGGGAAGCGCACCGCCGCGAAGTCGAGCCCGTCGACGGTATTCTCGACGAAGGCGGGGGAAAGCGCGCGCCGCACGGTGAAGATCCCCGCGGAGGCGAGGAGGGAGGCGGCGAGGAGGACGGCGAGGAGGATGGAGAGCGTCGCGAGCAGGACGCGCGGGAAGGTTTTCATGCGGACCTCTCAAAAAGACGGGGAAACCGCAGGCACGTGCGGCGGGCCGTCGGGATATCGGGATAACGGGATAACGGAAACACCGGGATTCTGCATCCCGGGTCGTCCCGTGGGAAGGATTCGGCATCCCGCGGGGATTCAACGCTATTATAGCAAAAAAAGAGGGGGATGTCAAATAAAATTCGCAGAGCCGGAGGATTGGCGCGCACCGTTTCCCCGCGCTGCGCGCAGACGGACGTGCAAGCTGCGCGCTGGCGCTTGCGGATAGAATGGATCCGCACCTTCCGTGCAAGGGAAGAGGAAGAATCCCCTGCGGGGGATTCGGGATGCCCTGCGCGGGCGGCGGACAAGAGGACCCTCGGGCCGGGCCCTCTTGTCAATCACCCGGCCCCAAAGGAGAGG
>CACZSA010000313.1 GCA_902783705.1 uncultured Ruminococcus sp. | reverse complement strand
ATCTCCGAAAACCGCGAGGTCACGCCGGGCATGGCGACGCTCGCCGGGATCCACCTCGAGGGCCGCTACCTCAATCCGAAGCGCAGAGGCGCGCACGCCACCGAGCTGCTCGCACCGCTCGACGCCGCGGAGCTCGAGGCCCTGGTGCGCGACATGCTGCCCCTTCCGATCCACGTCTCGTGCGCGGCGGAGCTCGAGGGCGGCGAGGACTTCGTGAAGACGGCGGTCCGCTTGGGCGCGACGGTCGGCATGGCCCACAGCGACGCGACGTGGGACGAGGCGATGCGCGCCGTCGAATGGGGCGTCACCTCCTTCACCCACACCTTCAACGCGATGAAGCCCGTGCATCACCGCGAGCCCGGCAACGCCATCGCCTCCCTGCTCTGCGACGCGGCGTGGACCGAGCTGATCTGCGACGGCGAGCACATTCATCCGGCGATGATCCGGCTGGCCTCCCGCGCCAAGCCCGCGGACAAGCTCGTCCTCATCACCGACTCGATGGAGGCGGCCGCCATGCCCGACGGCGAATACGGCATCGCGGGACTCCCCGTCTTTGTGAAGAACGGACGGGCGGTCAACTCCGACGGCGCGCTCGCGGGCAGCACCCTCGATCTCTTCCGGGCCCTCACGAACTTCATGAAGTTCACGGGCAGAACGCTTGAGGACGCCCTCCCCTGCGCGACCTCCAATCCCGCCGAGATGGTGGGCATCGCCGACACGTGCGGATCCCTCGCCGCAGGCCGCCGCGCCGATATCGTCATGATCGAAGACAAAGCGGCGCCCGCGATCGAATCGGTCTGGGTGGCCGGCGAGCGGATCTGACAGGCCGACACGGAAGCAACAGTATGAAAGAATAAAGGAAATCAAGGCATGAAAAAGACTTTCTATATCACCACCGCCATCGCGTACGCCTCCTACAAGCCGCACATCGGCAACACGTACGACATCATCGCGGCGGACGCCATCGCGCGCTACAAGCGCCTCCGGGGCTACGACGTCCATTTCGTCACGGGCTCCGACGAGCACGGTCAGAAAATCGAAAACAAGGCGAAGGAGGCCGGGATCACCCCGAAGGAGTACGTCGACCGCTACTCCGCCTCGATCCGCAGCGTCTGGGACCGCATGAACGCCTCCTACGACCGCTTCATCCGCACGACCGACGCGGACCATGAGCGGAACGTCGCCCATATCTTCGAGAAGATGCTCGCGAACGACGATATTTACAAGGGATACTACGAGGGCTGGTACTGCACGCCCTGCGAATCCTTCTTCACCGAGACGCAGCTGGTGAACGGCAAGTGTCCCGACTGCGGGCGCGAGGTCCAGCTCACGAAGGAAGAGGCGTATTTCTTCCGGATGGGCAAATATGTGGACCGTCTCCTCAAATACTACGACGACAACCCGGACTTCATCGCGCCGGAGTCCCTCAAGCGCGAGATGGTGAACAACTTCATCAAGCCCGGGCTCCAGGATCTCTGCGTCTCCCGGACCTCCTTCAAGTGGGGCATCCCGGTCGAGAGCGATCCGAAGCACGTGGTCTACGTCTGGCTCGACGCGCTGACGAACTATATCTCCGCACTCGGCTACGACGCCGGGAAGGCTGAGCAGCCGGAGCTTTTCAACAAATACTGGCCCTGCGACGTCCACGTCATCGGCAAGGACATCATGCGCTTCCACTCGATCTACTGGCCGATCTTCCTCATGGCGCTCGGCGTGCCGCTTCCGAAGAAGATCTTCGGGCATCCGTGGTTCAATTTCGGCGCGGACAAGATGTCAAAATCCCGCGGCAATGTGATCTACGCGGACGAGCTCGCGGACCGGTTCTCGGTCGACGGCGTGCGCTACTACTGCCTCGCCGAGATGCCCTACAACACCGACGGTTCCATCACCTATGAATCCGTGATTTCCCGCTACAACACGGACCTCGCGAACAACCTCGGCAACCTCGTCTCACGCACGGTCGCGATGACGAAGAAGTATTTCGGCGGCGTCATCCCCGCGCCTGCCGGAGAAGAGGGAACGGATTCCGAGCTCAAGGCCGCCGCCCTCGACGCCGCGAACAGCTTCACCGCCGACATGGACGCCTTCCATCTCGCGGACGCCTGCGCCGACGTCTTCACGCTCCTGCGCCGCGCCAACAAGTATATCGACGAGACGGCGCCGTGGGTCCTCGCGAAATCCGAGGAGAACCGCGCGCGGCTCGGCACGGTGATGTACAACCTGCTCGAGGTCATCCGGCAGTCCGCCGTCATGCTCTCCGCGCTTATCCCGCAGACCGCCGACGCCATCTTCGCGCAGATCGGCTCGGACCTCCGCGATTACGATTCGATCTTCACCTTCGGCGGGCTGGAGGCCGGGAAGACGACCGGCGAGGCCTCCCCGCTCTTCGCGCGCATCGACGAGACCAAGATGATGGCGGAGATCGAAGCGGAGCGCGAGGCGAAAATCAAGGAAGCCGAAGCCGCCGCGAAGGCCGCACAGAAGCCGGAGAAGCCCGAGGGCATTGCGCAGATCGGGATCGACGACTTCATGTCCGTGGAGCTGCGTACCGCGCAGATCAAGGCGTGCGAGCGTGTCCCGAAGGCGAAGAAGCTCTTGAAGCTGACGCTCGATCTCGGCTACGAGGAGCGGACCGTCGTCTCCGGCATCGCGAAGTTCTATCAGCCCGAGGACCTCGTCGGCAAGAAGATCATCGTCGTCGCGAATCTCAAGCCCGCCGTGCTCTGCGGGATCGAATCGAACGGCATGATCCTTGCCTCCGGAGAAGATACCGTCCGCGTGGTCTTCCTCGATCCGGAAACCCCGCTCGGGGAGAGAGTGCGGTAATGCGTCTCTTCGATTCCCACGCGCACTACAACGATCACCGCTTCGAGGAGGAATTCGAGGGCGGCGGACGCGGCGCGCTTCTCCGGGCCCATTCGATGGGCGTGGAGCGGTTCTGCAACGTCGGCTCGTCCGTGCGGACCTCCGAGGAGTCCGTCCGGCTGGCGGAGGAATTCGACTTCGTCGTCGCCGCCGTCGGGATCCATCCCTCGGACGCGCAGGAGATCCCCGCCGCCGAGGTCGAGAGATCCCTCGCGCGGATCGAGGCGCTGACGAAGCACGAGCGCGTCCGCGCCGTCGGGGAGATCGGGTTCGACTATCACTGGGAGCCCGTTGACCGGGAGCTTCAGCGCTACTTCTTCGAGGCGCAGCTCGAGATCGCGGCCCGCGCAGCCCTGCCGGTCGTCATCCATTCCCGCGACGCGGCGGGCGACACCTTCGACGTGATCGCCGCGCACCGGGAGAACACAGGCGTGCTGCACAGCTACTCCGGTCACGCGGAGGGCGCGCGGCAGTACAACCGCCTGGGATGGTACGTCTCGTTCTCCGGTCCCGTGACCTACAAGAACGCGGCGAAGGTCAAGGAATCCGCCGCCGCAGCCGACGAAGACCGGCTCCTCATCGAAACCGACTGCCCCTACCTGCCTCCGGTCCCGCACCGGGGGGAGATCAACTACTCTGGCTATCTGATCCACACGTGCGAAGCCGTCGCCGCTCTCCGGGGGATGACGGCGGAGGAGTGCGCGGAGAAGACGTTCGTCAACGCCTGCCGCTTCTTCGGTCTCGACACGCAGGGCATCTGACAAACTATCCGTACTCCGGTGCGGAAAACGGGAGGAATATCCGCCATGAACATCACCTACACCATCAAGAACAGTCTCTATGTGAACCTCACGAACCACTGCACGAACCGGTGTGAATTCTGCATCCGGGACGTCGCGCCGGGAGAACCCTTTCCCGACCTGCGGCTCGAGAGGGACCCCACCGTCGACGAGGTGATGGCCGATCTCTCCTCCTACAACAGCCTCAACAAATTCAGCGAGATCGTCTTCTGCGGCTACGGCGAACCGACCTGCCGCCTCTACGACATGCTGGAGATCTGCAAGAAGCTCCGCGAGATGACCGCCACCCCGATCCGGGTGAACACGAACGGGCACGCCTCCCTCATTCTCGGAGAGGACACGCCGCCGCTCTTCAAGGGACTCGTGGACTGCGTCTCCGTGAGCCTGAACGCCGCCGATCCGATCACCTACAACCGCATCTGCCGCCCGCGCTTCGGGGAGGACGCCTTCCCCGCCGTGGTGCGCTTCGCCCGCGAGGTCGCCCGCTACGTTCCGACGGTAATCCTGACGGTCGTCCGCGGCACGATCTCCGACGAGGACGTCGAACGCTGCGCGAAGATCGCCGAGGACATCGGCGCGAAATTCCGGGTGAGAGAGTATATTGAGAAGTAAGAGGGAATAGGTAAGAGGGAATAAGGAAGAAGTGAGGAAGAAATCCGCCTTGCGGACGGATTTCGGTGAATTCATTTCGTTTTTGAAGCCCGATCCAATGAAGGAACTGTCGCATCAACGCTCAGAAGCGGAGAAATGCGACAGTCCCTTTTGATTTTTGAAAACGGGTTCCGGATATCAGAACACTGCAGGCAAAACAATGTCATTGCGAGGAAGGCGTCCTGAGACGCCTGACGTGGCAATCTCTCCGT
>CACZSA010000312.1 GCA_902783705.1 uncultured Ruminococcus sp. | reverse complement strand
CGCCCGCACGACCCGCAAGAAGATGCCCTTCGGCATCGGGCAGATCGGCAAGTCTTTCCGCAATGAGATCACCCCCGGCAACTTCGTCTTCCGCACCCGCGAATTCGAGCAGATGGAGCTGGAATTCTTCTGCAAGCCCGGGACCGACCTCGAATGGTTCAATTACTGGCGGAACTACTGTGCCGAATTCCTCTACTCCCTCGGCATGACGAAGGAGAACATCCGTCTGCGCGACCACAGCGCGGAGGAGCTCTGCTTCTACTCCAAGGGCACCACGGACATCGAATTCCTCTTCCCGTTCGGATGGGGCGAGCTCTGGGGCATCGCGGACCGCACGGACTACGACCTCACCCAGCATCAGAACACCTCCGGCGAATCGATGGAATACTTCGATCCCGAGACGAACGAGAAGTATATCCCCTACGTCGTCGAGCCCTCCCTCGGCGCGGACCGCGTTGCGCTGGCGTTCCTCTGCGACGCGTATGACGAGGAAGTCGTCGATCCCGAGAAGAACGACGTCCGCGTGGTGCTTCACCTGCATCCCGCCCTCGCGCCCGTGAAAGCCGCCGTTCTCCCGCTCTCGAAGAAGCTGTCCGACAAGGCCGGCGAGCTCTTCGCGGACCTCTCGAAGAAGTTCAACGTCGAATTCGACGACGCGGGTTCCATCGGCAAGCGCTACCGCCGTCAGGATGAGATCGGCACGCCGTTCTGCATCTGCTACGACTTCGATTCCGTCGAGGACGGCTGCGTGACGATCCGCGACCGCGACACCATGGAACAGGTCCGCATGCCCATCGCCGACGTCGCCGCGTACCTCGATGAAAAACTCGCGTTCTGAGCATTCCCGTCTGCATTCCATCGGATCCCGATGATTCCCACAGATGATCCCTACAAAGGAGTGAACGACATGACCATCTCTCTGACCTCCGGCACCACGTCCGGCGTTGTGCGCACCTATGGCGGCGAGCTCGTCTCCTTCAAGGCGGGCGGCCTCGAATACGTCTGGCAGGGTGATCCCGCCCATTGGAACGGCCAGGCGCCGATCCTCTTCCCCGTCTGCTGCTCCGCGAAGGACAACAAGATCGCGTTCGGCGGCGTCGAATATCCGATGCCGAAGCACGGACTCGCCCGCAAGCGCGAATTCGAGCCGATCCTGATCGCGAAGGACCGCATCGTCCTCGAACAGCGCGAGACTGAGGAGACCCTCCTGTCCTTCCCGTTCTGCTATTCCCTCAAGGCCGACTACACCGTGCGCGAGGACGGCTTCTCGGCGACCTTCACCGTGAAGAATCTCGACAAGAACGAGATGACCTTCTGCATCGGCGGGCATCCGGGCTTCAATGTCCCCCTCGCCCCCGAGGACGGCGGATTTGAGGATCACAGCCTCTTCTTCGAGGATGCCGCGGGCTGCACCGCCTCCATCACGAAGGACGGCTACATGAACGCAGAGGTGCCGAAGCTCGACATTCTGAAGGGCACGAACGAGCTGCCCCTCGTCTGGTCCGACTACGACAACGACGCGATCATCCTCGAGGGACTCCCGAAGAAGAGCGTCCGCCTCCTCTCCCGCGTCTCCGGCAAGGGCTTCCGCTTTGATTTCGAGGGCTTCGACGCGCTCGGACTCTGGACGCCCGATCACAAGCACTCCCCGTTCATCTGCCTCGAGCCATGGAACGGCCTCCCGGCGGACGTCGCGGAGACGACCGACGCGAAGAGCAAGAAATATGCGAAGACCATCGCCCCCGACGCGGAATACTCCGTCGGCTACGCGGTGACGGTCATCCGGTAAGATGGAATTATCGAATCCCGCCGTCGTCCGGGACCTGCTCGCGAAGTACGGCCTCGCGCCGAAAAAGGGCTACGGACAGAACTTTCTGATCAACCCGCGCATCCCCGCTGAGATCGCCGAGGTCTCCCGCGGATACGTCCCGGATGACTGTCCGGCGGGCGTTCTCGAGATCGGTCCGGGCGTCGGATCGCTCACGCAGCGGCTCGCCGAGGAATACGACCGGGTCGTCGCGGTGGAGATCGACCGGGGGCTGATCCCGCTCCTCTCCGAAAGCCTCGCGGAGCATGACAATGTCCGCGTGGTCGAAGCAGATTTCATGAAGCTCGATCTGCCCGCCTTCCTCGACGAGCACTTCGGGGATCTGATCCGCGGCGGCGGGACGGTCAGCGTCTGCGCGAACCTGCCGTACTACATCACATCGCCCGTGCTCATGAAGCTCCTCGAAGCCTTCCCGCCCGAGCGTCCCGTTCCCTTCGGCTCGATCGTCGTGATGATCCAGCGCGAGGTGGCACAGAGGCTCGCGGCTCAGGCGGGTCAGGCGGATTACGGCGCGATCACGGCGCAGATTGCCCTGCGGTGCCGTACGGAGAAGCGGATCGACGTCTCGCCGGGGAATTTTCTCCCGCCGCCGAAGGTCTCCTCCGCCGTCATCGCCCTCATCCCCCACGGCGGGATCCGGGAGGTCTATCCCGACGCGCCCGGGGACGACGAGGATTGCCGCGCCTTCGCGGAGAGGGTCTCGGACCTCATCGAGCTCGCTTTCGGACAGCGGCGCAAGACCCTCGTCAACGCCCTCTCCGGGAAATATCCGAAGGAGAAGACCGCCGCCGCCCTCGAGGCCTGTTCCCACCGGCCCGATATCCGCGGCGAACGCCTCTCTGCGGGGGATTTCTGCCGCCTTGCGGACGCGCTGAACAAGTAAACACAAAACAGAAGAGAGATCTGCATCTTCCGCAGGTCTCTTTTTGATGAAAAAGGGCTGTCGCAAAACAAATGTGATGCTGGTTGAGTTCACGATCCAGCTTCAGTCTGTCTATTGGGCCGGCGATCTCTCCGAAATTGATGAGCAGGGTGGAAGCCGGGTGGCAATTTCAGATTAGCTGTGCATGATATTGTCACCAATTCTCTGCCTGCGTCACCCGGTTTGGAGAGATTGCCACGTCAGGCGTCTCAGGACGCCTTCCT
>CACZSA010000311.1 GCA_902783705.1 uncultured Ruminococcus sp. | reverse complement strand
GCTCCAGTCCTCGCACGCCGATCCGTAGTCCGGCAGGAGCATCCAGTCGCAGTCCCCGGAGACGCCGTCCGCGATCGGCACCGGCAGCGCGGGATCGCGGACCTTGCGGAGAAATGCCCGCTCCGCGCTCGCCGAGGTCAGCTGGGTTTTGAGGATGGATGTATGCCCGTTCTCCTCCGTGATCCGCTCCACGCGGGACAGCGGCCATTCGTGGAGCACCGTCCGGCTTTGGACCGCACCGCCGAGGATCGGCGCAAGCGCTCCGTCGTCCGGGATCGTCAGAAGTCCGTTTTTCATCGCTTCCCCCTCATCCCTTCGCGTTCTCCGCCATCCATGCGTCGAGGTCGTAGTTCTCGCGGAAGTATTCGAGCGTGTAGTCGGGGTTCAGATGCTCTTCCCAGACGCAGACCGTGTCGTCGGTGATCGAAGAGAACGCGTCCCGGAGACATGCCGCGAGGTAGGCCGCCTTGAGCTGCATGTTGTGCCCGGCGAAGTATCCGGGGAGCTCGTGCTTCCATGCCATCGCGATGTTCTCGAAGATCCGCGCCACGTCCTCGGTCGGGTAGGTCATCGAATAGCCGTCGACGAAGTAGATCTCGTCCGGATCCTCGCCCTCCTCCCAGAACTGCCCGTTCATGCCGTTGTCGTCCCAGTTGTAGGTGTTGCCGTCCTCGTCGGTGTAGATGTAGCGGTATTCAAATTCCGGCGGATTGAACATACTCCAGCGGCTGAACATCTCCAGCTCCCGCGGCGAATCCCACGCGATGTGGTACGCGGTGTTCTCGAAGATGTGCATGAATTCGTGCGCGACCGTCAGATCCATGCCGCTCTGGTTGATATCGAAGACTGCCAGCTCGATCCCGTTGGTCTCCGTTGTGAACGCCGTCGCATCGTTGATGGAGTTCCGGTTCCCGAGCTCGGGGATGATCCGCCCGGTCAGGCATATATCGAGGCTCGAATAGCAGGACACGACCTCCTGCATGAAACCTTCCGGCGTGTGCTCGAAGAACTCCTTCAGAAGGAGCAGGGCGTCATGGATCTTTTCGTCGTCGGTCTCCGGCAGGACGGCATACCCGTACATGTACCGCACGGCGTCGGTTCCCGTATAGACCGTGACGCCGTATTTCTCATACAGCTCGTCGACGATTTCCCGGTTCGCGCCGGCATTATCCTCCCGTTCGAGCAGATCGAAGCCGATCCGTCCGTCGCCCTCTTCGTCCGATTCCCAGCGGCAGAGGGTGTCGATCCCGCCGACGCTCGAGATGAAGTATGTGTCGCCGCCGTAATCGACGATGGAATAGAGGTAGGCGTATTCGCCCTCCGGCACGGGGACCGCGATCTCGTCGACGCGCAGCCCGGTCGCGGGGTCATAGCGGATCACCGACGAGGAGCCCTCGCCGTCGTTCGTCAGGTAGAGATAATCCGCGGTGTTGGAGTAGCTGAGGTAGTATTCCTCCGGCATCGGGAGGGAGAGGAACGCCTCGGGCCGCGCGGGATCGTAGATGTGGATCTCGCCCGTCCGGTAGTCGCACGAGACCAGCATCCCGCGGCAGAGGTTGATGTTGTATCCGCCCGATCGGAACGGGGTGATCTCGCCCGTCGAGCGCGTGTAGACGCCGGAGCAGTAGTCGTAGGTCTCCGAGGAATAGCAGGACACAAGCCAGCGGTCCTCGTCGATCACCGCGTAAACGTTGAATTCGTCGTACCCCGCGGTGGAGGACAGCGGGAGATCAAAGAAGGTGAACGTCCCGTCCTCCCCGAGCGTCGCGGCGGGAAAATCGGTTCCGTCCGCCGAGAGGGCCAGCGTGTCCCCGCTCACCCTCGTCGCCGTGTAGACCGTATCGTACGGGGCCGCAGAGGCCACCCACGTCGTGAGTGTTTCGTCGTAGACGCAGAGGGTATCGGTCCCCCAGTCCATCAGCACCGCGCGCCCGTTCATCAGGTAGAGCGAGCATCCGCGGTATATCATCTCGTCGGTGTCCTCAAAGGGGTATTGTGCCGTCTGAATCGTGTGCGCGTCGAGATCGACGAGGGCAAAATCAAACCCGGCAGAGTCCTCCTGGTCCGCGCCGACGAGGATCTTGCCGTCCTCGATGTTCGAGGTCACGTACGGCATCAGTGGGAGATTGATCCTTGAGAGGCCGTCGCCGAGCTTCGTGTAGAACTCCTCCTCGGAGTAGACGACTGTGTTCGCGGGGAGGACCGGTTCGGGTGCTTCCGTCTCCGGGGCCTCGGTTTCCGGCGCTTCGGTCTCGGGCGCCTCCGTCTCGGGCGGTTCCGTTTCCGGCTCCGTGATCACGGGCTCCGGTTCCGCGGGGATGGGATCGGCTTGTTCGATTTTCTGAATATGAGGGATCTGACAGCTGGTGAGGGCGAGGATCAGGGCCAGGATCGCCGCCGCCCGCCGCATCGTTCGGTTCCGGTTCGTCCGCTTCATGTGCATGCCTCCGTATTCCGTCGGTTCTGTATGCTCTTATCATACCACATCCCGGCGGTTTTTTCATCGCTAATCTTAGCAAAAAAAGCTGTGCGCGTGAGTTTTTCCAAATCAAAAGAAAAACAGGGGCGCGCCCTGTCGTTCAATGGAGAAAGAACCATGCGAGGAGCATGATCCCGCCGAGGATGAGGAAGATCGGCCCGAACACGAGGACCGCGGACAGAATGATCGCCGGGAGGTCGCCCTTCTCGAGCGGAACCTCGTCGTCCTTGTGGAATTCGCGGGCCTTGCGCTCGCCGTCCTCGATGCTGTCCTCCACGCCGGATTCCCACGTGTCGGTGCGCCAGACGCCGTCCGCCTTGCCGTTTTCCTCGCGGAACGTGCGCGCCTTCTCCTCCGCTGCACGGAGCTCTTCGATCTGCTCGGGCGTGAGCGAGGGATCATAGCCCCCCTCTCCGCTTTCTTTTTTCTTCATGTCCTCGAGGTACAGCCGGTTGCTCTCCCGCATCGCCTCGAAGGCCTTGTCCTGTTTTTTGCCCATGGGATCCTCCTTCGCCCGGGATTCGCCGGACGGAAAACGGGGAGACGAATCGTCCGCCTCCCCGCGCCGTTGTTATTTCTGGATGGTCTTGTCCTCGAAGGTCTCGAGCATGTGATGGCACGCCACGAAATGGTTCGGACGGACCTCCTTCATCTCGGGGGTGATCTTCGTGCACACGTCCGTGCAGTACTTGCAGCGCGTGTGGAACTTGCAGCCCTTCGGCGGATTCACCGGGGACGGGATGTCGCCCTCGAGGATCACGAGCTCGCGGTTGTCGTCGACGTTCGTGGTCGGGATCGCCGAGAGGAGGGCCTCGGTGTACGGATGCAGCGGATGGTCGAAGAGCTCCTGCGAATCGGAGAGCTCCACCATGTTGCCGAGGTACATGACGCCGATCCGGTCGGAGATATACTTGACGACGGAGAGGTCATGCGTGATGAAGAGGTAGGTGAGGTTGTTCTGCTCCTTCAGGTCCTGGAGAAGGTTGATAATCTGGGACTGGATCGAAACGTCCAGCGCGGAGACCGCCTCGTCGCAGATGACGAACTTCGGGTTGGTTGAAAGCGCGCGGGCGATGCCGATTCTCTGACGCTGACCGCCGGAGAACTGGTGCGGATAACGGTGGATGAAGTACGGCGCGAGACCGCACATCTCCATGATCTTCAGAACCTGATCCTTCATCCGGGGGCTGTTCTTGCCGTAGTGGCCGTGCGCGACCATGCCCTCGCCGATGATCTGACCGACCGTCATGCGCGGGTTCAGGGAGGAATACGGGTCCTGGAAGATCAGCTGCATGTCGGAGCGGAGCTCGCGCATCTCCTTGGTGTTGAGGCGCGCGAGGTCGATGCCGTCGTCGCGGAACGCTTCGCAGCGCTGGAACTCGGGATCGTCCTTGTATTTCTCACGCATCGCGGCGATCTCGGCGTGCGCGTTCTTGAGCTCTCCGCGAATGGCTTCGATCTGATCGTCGACCGCCTTGACCTTGTCCTTCGCGGAGGCCACCTTCGCGTCGCTGCCCTTGCCGTTCTTGCGGAGGTATTCCTCGTCGGCGAGCGCGGTCTCGGCCTTGTTCTTCTTAGCGGTGAGATCGCGAAGCTTCACGGAGAAGCCCTCGACCTTCATGAACACCTCCTGGATCGGCGCGCAGTCCTCGACGGTCATGAAGCCGCCGAAGATGTTCGCGATGTTGAGGAAGGCCGCGTTCGCGTCGCGCTTGGCCTGACGGAGGGTTTCGTTTTTATCGTGCTGTTCTTCGGCGGAGGCCTTTTCAAATGCCTCTTCGGCTTCCTTTTCCTTCGCCTGCAGCTTTTTCAGCTTTTCCTTGAGCTGCGGGAGCTTCTTGATCGTATCGCGGACATACTGCGGGGCCAGTTCGTCGAGCGTGCGACCGTAGTACATCGTCAGTCCGTCCGTCTGGGGATAGAGCTCCAGCACAGTCCGCCCGAAGGTCGACTTGCCGCATCCGGATTCGCCCACGAGACCGAGCGTTTCGCCCTCGTAGATATCCACGTCGATGCCGTCGTTCGCCTT
>CACZSA010000310.1 GCA_902783705.1 uncultured Ruminococcus sp. | reverse complement strand
TCGCCGCCGAACTGCATGTTGCAGCCGTAGTGCTGGTACAGGTGGTAGAAGTCGTAGGACTGCATGATCATGTAGTTGAATTCGAGGAAGGACAGGCCCTTCTCCATTCTCTGCTTGTAGCATTCCGCGCGGAGCATGTTGTTCACGGAGAAGCACGCGCCGACCTCGCGGAGCAGCTCGATGTAGTTGAGACCAAGGAGCCAGTCGGCGTTGTTCACCATGATGGCCTTGTCCTCGCCGAATTCGATGAAGCGCTCCATCTGCTTCCGGAAGCAGTCGCAGTTGTGCTGGATCGTCTCGGGGGTCATCATTGAGCGCATGTCGGTCCGGCCGGAGGGGTCGCCGATATAGCCCGTGCCGCCGCCGATCAGCACGACGGGACGGTTGCCCGCCATCTGGAGCCGCTTCATCAGGCAGAGCGCCATGAAGTGTCCGACGTGGAGCGAATCCGCGGTCGGGTCGAAGCCGATGTAGAACGTCGCCCTGCCCGTGTTGATGAGCTCCTTGATCTCTTCCTCGTCCGTCAGCTGCGCGATCAGTCCCCGCGCTCTCAGTTCGTCGTAGATTGTCATGAAATTGATTCTCCTGTATGATTATGAATGTCGGATATGAATTTACGAGGGCCTGTTGCCTCAGCCGTTCGCTTTTTTCTCGTCGCCCGCGCCGTGCCGCGAGAGCATTTCCCGCGCCGCGGCGGTCTGCTTTTCGGTGACGCTGATGCCGCCGATGATCCGGGCGATCTCCGCCGTGCGCTCCTCGCCGGTGATTTCGCGGACCGTGCTCTCCGTGCGTCCGTCGGCCTCGTGCTTCTCGATCAGGAGATGCCGGGAGGCGATCGACGCGATCTGCGGGGAGTGGGTGACGCTGATGACCTGCGCGCGCTGACCGAGCTTTTCGAGCATGATGCCGATGCGCTCCGCCGTGCCGCCCGAAACGCCCGTGTCGATCTCGTCGAAGATCAGCGTGCCGGAGTCGTTCTTGTCGGCGAGCGCGGTCTTGAGGGCCAGGGTGATCCGGGACAGCTCGCCGCCGGAGGACACCTTGCCGAGTGAAGCGAGCTCCTCGCCCGCGTTGACGGAGATGAGGAAGTCGACGTCGTCGCAGCCGTCCGGGCGGAAGAGGGGCGCGCCCTTCTCCGTGAGGGGCTTCACCGCGATGCGGAACCGCACCTTCGGCATATCGAGGAATTTCAGCGACGAGAGGATCTCCGCGGACAGCTTTTCCGCGGCGGCGGTCCTCTTCGCGCGCAGACGCACGGCGGCCCCGGCGGCGCGGTCCTCCTCTTCGGCGAGCTGCTTTTCGAGCTCGGCGATGCGAAAGTCCCCGTCCTCGAGGTCCGAAATCTTCTGCGCGATCTCCGCCCGTTTCGCGCGCACCTCGGCGATCGTCGCGCCGTACTTGCGCTCGAGCTTTTCGATCAGGGCGAGCCGCGCTTCGATCTGCGTCAGCTTCTCCGCCGGATCCCCCACGTCCTCGTCGAGGGCGTCGCGCACCCGTTCGGCGATGTCGAGGATCTCATAGCGGTAGTTCGAGAGGCGGGAGGCCATCTCATCCGCCCCCTCGACGACCTCGCCGAGCTGGGAGAGCGCGTTCTCCGCCCGCTCGATCAGATACGCGGCAGTCGCGCCCTTTTCGCTCTCCGCGAGGGCCTTGACGACGATCGAGGAGTATTTCGTCACCTTCTCGAGGCTCTTGAGCTTCGTGCGGAGGCGGAGAAGGCGTTCCTCCTCGTCGTCCGCCGTGAGCCGCGCCGCGTCGATCTCCTTCTTCTGGTAGCGGAGGATGTCGAGCATCATTTCCTTCTGGCTCATGGCCTCGCGCTGGGCGGCGATCTTCTGGCGCAGGGCGGTGAGAGCGGCGTAGGAGGCGGCGTATTCCGAAAGCTCCTCTCCGTCGTCCGCAAAATCGTCGAGCAGGCCCGTATAGGTCGATTTGTCGGCGTAGTCGCTCCGCTCGCTCTGCGTCTGGATGTTCAAAAGGATCGGCGCGGCCTCCTTCAGCGCGGAGAGCGGGGCCGAGCGGCGGTTGATCTTCACCGTCGAGCGTCCGTCCGCCGTGATCGTGCGCATGAGGCAGATCTCGCCGTTCTCATCCGGGGGATAGCCCAGCGCGTCGAGGCGCTCCGCCATGGACGGCGTGCAGGAGAAGACCGCCGAGACCGTCGCGCGCTCTTCTCCCGTCCGGAGGAGCTCCCGCCCGTTCTTCGCACCGCAGAGCAGGAGCAGGCTGTCGATCAGGATCGATTTGCCCGCGCCGGTCCGCCCGGTGATGACGGTGAAGCCTCCGCCGAGGGACAGATCCAGCTGCCGCGCGACGGCGATGTTTTCGATTGACAGGCTCGAGAGCATGATTTACGAATTGATGAGCTTGGTGATCCGATGCGCGATGGCCGCCGCCGCGTCGGGATCCCGGCAGATGATGATGATGCAGTCGTCGCCCGCCACGCAGCCGAGGATGTCGGCCTCGTGCAGGGTGTCCACGCCCGCCGCGACCGCGTTCGCCATGCCCGCGTAGGTCTTGATGACGATCGCGTTCATCGAATAGTCGACGCCCTTGACCGAGGAGGCCAGCGCGCGG
>CACZSA010000309.1 GCA_902783705.1 uncultured Ruminococcus sp. | reverse complement strand
GGAACGGGGAGTTGTCCGGCGGACGAAAGCGATTGCTGCGGTCACAGTGCCGCATCCCGCTGTCATTCAAAGAGCCAAACCTCTCATAAATGTTCAGGCGGATTGTTTTCCTGTTTTTCCGCGCATCATTTATGGGAGGTTCTTTATGAAAACGAAGAAGAAGCTGCCCCTCCGCGCCATGGTCATCTGCGCGATGCTCACCGCCGTCGCCGTGGTCCTCGACCGCTTCGTTCCGGTCGTCTTCACCGATTCGCTCAAGGTCACCCTGACCTTCGTGCCCGTCCTCGTCGCGGCGATTCTCTACGGTCCGGCGGGCGGCGCCGTCGTCTGGGGACTGGCGGATCTCATCGGCGCGATCCTGTTCCCGCGCGGGGTCTATTTCCCGGGCTTCACGATCACGTCCGCCCTCAAGGGCGCGCTCTTCGGCTGGTTCCTCACCCGCGACGGGGCGAAATTCTTTCCCCACGCCGTGATCCCGACCGCCGTGAACAATTTCGTGGTCGGGCTCCTCATCGATACGCTCTGGATCGCGATCCTGTACAGCAGCAAGACCTACTGGGCCTATTTTCTCTCGCGCATCCCGCAGTTCATCGTGATCGCGGCGATGAATCTCGTGTTCATCCCGCTCCTCTGGAAGCTGTGCGGGACGCTCAAAAAACATGTGAAACTCTGAGGCGTGCCATGACTTACGAAGAAGCGATCCGGTACATCCATTCGGTCGACTGGAAGGGAAGCCGTCCCGGTCTCGAGCGGATCTCCATCCTGACGGAGCGGCTCGGACACCCGGAGGACTCCCTCCGCTTCATCCACATCGCGGGGACGAACGGGAAGGGATCTACCTCGGCGATGCTCGCGTCCATCCTGAAATCCGCGGGATACCGCGTCGGGCTGTACACCTCCCCCTACGTCGAACGCTTCAACGAGCGGATCGTCTACGACGGGGAGCCGATCTCCGACGACGACCTCGCGCGCGACACCGAAACGGTGAAAGCCGCCGCGGAGGGCATGGAGGACGCGCCGACGGAGTTCGAGCTCATCACCGCCGTTGCCTTCGTCTACTACCGCCGCATGGGATGTGATTATGTCGTCCTCGAATGCGGGCTTGGCGGACGCTGGGACGCGACGAACGTGATCCATACCAGCGTTCTCTCCGTCATCACGGGTATCGCACTCGACCACTGCGCCATCCTCGGCGACACCACGGCAAAGATCGCCGCGGAAAAGGCCGGCATCATCAAGCCGGGCGTCCCGGTCCTCTTCGGCGAGGGCGACGACGACGCGGAAGAGGTGATCCGGAAGACCGCCGAAGCGCGCGGCAGCCTTTATACGAGAACCGATTTTTCGAAAATTTCCGAGATCCGCCCCGCGCTCGACGGCACGACCTTCCGCTTCGGCGAGAGAACCGTCAAAATCGCGCTCCCCGGCCTCTATCAGACCCGCAACACCGCCACGGTTCTCACCGCCGTCGATCTGCTCCGTGCAGAGGGCGTCGGGATTTCCGAGGACGCCGTAACGAAAGGGCTGGCGGAGGCGCGCTGGAAGGCGAGATTCGAGATCCTCGCACGCGATCCGCTCGTGATCTATGACGGCGCGCACAATCCGCAGGGGATCGAAGGGGCGGTCGAGAACATCCGTGCGATCCTCTCCCCGCGCACGTCCGACGGACGCGTGACCCTGCTCATGGGCGTCATGGCGGATAAGGAACACGAGCGGATGATCGGCATGCTCGCGCCGCTTGCGTCCCATGTGACGACGGTGACGCCCGCCAACGCCCGTTCCCTCGACGCCGCCGAGGTTGCCCGGGAATTCCGGGACCGCGGCGTGGAGGCCGTATCCTACGCATGTCTCGAAGACGGCGTCCGCGCGGCGATCGACATAGCCCGGCGGGAGGGACGTCCCCTCGTCTGCCTCGGCTCGCTCTATATGTACGCGGACGTCAAGCGGGCCGTTCTGTCCGCGCTTTCTTGAATAATTCACCGGTGGGAGGCCGCATGAAAAAGAGACTTCTCCTGCTGCTTCCCGCGCTGATGGTGCTATTCACCTCCTGCGCGCTTCTGGATCAGCTGGGATTCGATACCTACGACTATATGAGCGAACCCGTTCAGCGGAGCGTTCCGACGGACGGGGAAGAGTCCGCGGAGCTGGAAGCGCTTCTCGGGATCCTCATCACGGATTCCGAACAGCTCCCGACCTTTGAGCGCATGGGCGACGCGATCCGCGAATACCGGGACGCCGTGCTCACCTGGATGCTCAAATCGAGCTACACGAAATACTCCGGCAACACCGCCCTCATCCGCAAGGCTGAGCAGGCATACCCGGAATACCACATCACGCAGATCATCCCCGAGGGGGAATTTGAAGCGACAATGTACCGCTGTTTCGGCGGCGACGTCAAGATCACCCACAAGAACGGCGAGCGGTTTTTCTACCTGCCGAAGGTCAACGCCTACATCTCCCCGGTGATGCCCGAGGATTCCGGTCTCCGCGCGCGCATCGTCTCCATCGACGAGACGAACCGCACGTGGCGCGTCCGCTTTCAGGTCCTCCCGGAGGACGGAGAGGCGGACCGGGACACCGTCACCTACTTCGCCCTCGTCATCAAGCGCGAGGACGGGACGCTCTATATCAAGAAGCTCCTCACCGAGGAAGACGTGAAAACCGCCGGGAACGGCTTCTTCCGGAAAAAAGGATCGTAAATCAAAAAACTGCGGAGCGCAAACCGGAACTCCGCAGTTTTTCTATATTAAAATGGATTATCAGTCTTTCTTGTCCGGCACCACGCCCGTGAGAGCACGGTGGGTCTTCGGATGCTTGTCAAGATACCAGACGAGCAGGGTCCCGAGTACGCCGCAGGCGATCACTTCGCCGAGACCGATCTGCACGAAGAGAAGCGGGTACATGCTCCAGTTCATCTCCGGGAAGAAGAGGATCAGGACGGCGGGGATGATGATGGCGTTCGAAAGGATCGTCGGGATGGACGCGAGATAGGGGAGCTTGCGGATGGCATACGCGATCAGCACGCCGATGAGGGTGGCCAGGGTCCCGAAGAGGATGTCGAACGGGTTGCCGCTTCCGAAGAGAAGGTTGGTGATGAGGCATCCGACGGTGACGCCCGGAACAGCCGCGAAGGTGAAGACCGGGAGCACGCAGAGCGCCTCGGAGATGCGGCACTGGATCGCGCCGGAGCAGAGCCCGAGAAGCTGGGAAATCCACGAGAGGGCGACGTACATGGCGGCGATCATGGCCGCGGTGGCGAGAAATCTGGTTTTCTGATTCATGAAAATGTCCTTTCCGGAGACAAAAAACCGCAGGGCGAACAAAAGCCCCGCGGGTCTGTCCGTAGTTTTGTTTTAGGTGAGGATGGTCACGAACTCACCGTATTCGGTTTGCAGCATGAGCATTATACCATATCCCGCGGGATTTGTAAAGGTTTTCCCGCCGTCCGACAAAGAGAAATCCGCCCGGAAATGGACGGATTTTCTGTTTATTTTGCCGCGAGCACATAGGTGTTGCCCCAGTTCGCGTGGATTTCGATCTCCGAAAATCCGCCCGCGCGGAGCGCTTCGGTCTCGTGCGCGACGGTGAGCGGCGTGTCAAAGTGATAGAATTCGTCGTCCGCGATGCCGTCCCGCGCCTTCCGCCGTGCAAGCTCTTCAAAGCAGCGCGCCTCGTAGCCGTCATCCGGCGCGAGATAATCCGTGAGGACGAAAATCCCGCCGGGCCTCAGCGCCGCCTTCAGCTTCCGGTAGAGCGGGATCTTCCGCTCCTTCGTGAAGTGATGCAGGGACATGACCGAGACCGCCGCGTCGTAGAGGCCGATCCCGAATTCCTCGTCGAAATAGGAGCCGAGGATCACCTGTACATCCCGCCCGGCGTGCTTGCGGAGCAGTTCGTCCGTGAGCACCTCGGCAAGGTCGATCCCCGTCACCGCCGCTGTCGGATTCAGGGGGAAGTACGCGTCGAGCTCGAGCCCTGTGCCGCAGCCGAGGTCGAGGATCTCCGCACCGGGCGTCTTCGGCAGGAGCGCGGCGGTGACGTCATAGAGCTCCTCTCCACCGTCCACATATTTCTTTTGGTGTTCCTCATACCCGTCGAAGCGGCGGTTGAAGAAATCGCCCATTCTCTCAAGCGGCTGTTCGTTCATGACAGATTCTCCTGTTGTGTCAGTTTTTCAGGGACTGCATCGGTGCGGGGATGCGTCCGCCGCGGGAGATGAACTTCTCCGAGCTGCGGTCGTTGTGCAGGGCCATGATCGGACCGGAGCCGAACAGCCCGCCGAATTCGAGCTCCTCGCCCGCCTGACGCCCGATCGCCGGGATGACGCGGACCGCCGTGGTTTTCGAGTTCACCATGCCGATCGCCGCCTCGTCCGCGATGATCGCCGAGATCGTCGAGGGCGGGGTGTCGCCCGGGATGACGATCATGTCGAGCCCTACGGAGCAGACCGCCGTCATCGCCTCGAGCTTCTCGATCGAGAGATCCCCGGAGCGCGCCGCGTCGATCATGCCCGCGTCCTCGGACACCGGAATGAATGCGCCGGACAGCCCGCCGACGTGCGAGGACGCCATGACGCCGCCTTTTTTCACCGCGTCGTTCAGGAGCGCGAGCGCCGCCGTCGTCCCATGCGCGCCGCAGACCTCGATGCCCATTTCCTCAATGATGTGCGCGACGGAATCCCCGACAGCGGGCGTCGGCGCGAGGGAAAGGTCGACGATCCCGAACGGAACGCCCAGTCTCCGGCAGGCCTCCCCGCCCACGAGCTGACCCATCCGCGTGATCTTGAACGCCGTCTTCTTGATGACGTCCGCCACCTCGGTGAGGTCTCCGTCCGGGCACTTCGCGAGCGCGGAACGGACCGCACCGGGACCCGACACGCCGACGTTGATCTCGCAGTCGGGCTCGCCGACGCCGTGGAATGCGCCTGCCATGAACGGGTTATCCTCCGGCGCGTTGCAGAAGACCACGATCTTCGCGGCGCCCATGCAGTTGGCGTCCTTAGTCGCCCTCGCCGCGTCGAGGATCACCTGACCCATCAGCCCGACTGCGTCCATGTTGATCCCGGCCTTCGTTGAGCCGATGTTGACGGACGAGCAGACCCGCTCGGTCCGGGAGAGCGCCTCGGGGATCGACGCGATCAGCTCCCGCTCGCCGGCTGCAAAGCCCTTCTGCACGAGCGCGGAATAGCCGCCGACGAAGTTCACGCCGACTGCCTTCGCCGCGCGGTCCAGCGTCAGGGCGTATTCGACCGGATCGCCGCCCGAGACCGCCGCGAGCATCGAGACAGGCGTCACGGACAGGCGCTTGTTGATGATCGGGATGCCGTACATCTTCTCGATCTCCTCGCCCACCGGAACGAGACGCTCCGCGAGGCGGCAGATCTTGTCG
>CACZSA010000308.1 GCA_902783705.1 uncultured Ruminococcus sp. | reverse complement strand
GAGGAAGCCGTTCGTCTTGATCTTGTAGAAGGTGATGAGCGAGAAGACGAGGATCGACCAGCCCGCGATGGTGTTGAGGTCCGCCGTCGGGGGATACATGCCGACGAGGGTGACGAGCGAGGAGAAGGCCGAGAGCCCAAGGATCGCGCAGATGAAGGGCGCGTAGGGGAGGAAGCCTTCGCCCATGTTCTCGCGCACGAGCTTGGTGACCTGCTCGACGATCCACTCCGCGACGACCTGCCGCTTCGATGTCCCGCGCACCTTCATGCCGCGGGTGAGGACCACGCAGAGGAGGAAGATCAGCGCGATGACGATCCACGAATTGAGCTGCGTCTCGGTGATCTTGATGCCGCCGAGGACGGGGATCTCATAGAGGATCTTCGCGCCGGTGATGTTGATGTTGTCCATAACTCAGTCGACCTTTTATTCCTTGCCGCCATTCTGCTTTTCATCGCCGGCGGCGTCTTTCTTCTTTTCTTCGCCCGGGACCGGACCCTTCGCGAAATGCCCGACGAATTTCTCGAACTCGTCCGGGCGCTCGTCCTCTTCTTCCTCGTCTTCAAGGGATAGGGAACGGGCGGGGAGGGCGTCGGGATCGGCCTCGCCGGAATCGGAGGCGTCGTCCGTCTCATCCGGCGGGGCGGGGTGCTTCTTCGCCTGATACCACGACCAGAGGTTCCGGGCCGTGAGCACGATGCGCGGATAGAACACCGAGGCCAGCACCGGGAGCCAGTGGATGCGGTCCACGGCGAGGGAGAGGGCCATCACGGCGAGCATGACGATCGTGCGGGCGATGTAGGAGGAGCGCATCTTTGCCTTCGCCGCAGCCTCGTCCCCGGTCGCGAGGGCGCGGGTGATGCCGACGGACATGAAGAAGAAGTTTCCCACGGCGAGGAGATAGCCGATGATCAGGCCGAAGAGGACCGAGAGGTCGAACCGGCGCGCGACGAGAAAGCCCGCTGCCATCGCAATGGAGCAGCAGAGACAGCCCACGGCCATTTTCCGGTTTTCGCCGAGCACTTCGGGGTCGAGCTTCATCGGGTGTCATCTCCTGACGGAAAGAATGCGTAGACGGGCGGGACGCCGGAGAATCCCCCCGCGCATGCCCATACAAATGAAATTATACCACAGTGCGGCGGGGATTGCAAGAATTCCGGGCTTTTTTTTCAGTAAATTCACAAATGCCCGGGCCAGGCCGGGAGACACGTCCCTGACTCCGGCGGCGGGAGAACGGATTTCGCGTTTTTTCGCCCGCGTACTTGACTTCCGCGCGGAAATCGGTATAATATAACATAGAAGAATCTCCCCATCCGGGGTCTTACGGAGGAACAGCAAAATATGGTAGACAACGGCAAAATCTACATGGGCTTATCCGATCCCGCCGGCGAACGGGTGTATATGTATCTCTCGCAGGCCAACCGCCACGGCCTGATCGCCGGAGCGAGCGGCACCGGCAAGACCATTACGATGAAGGTCATGGCGGAGTCCTTCTCCGACGCGGGCGTCCCGGTCTTCCTCTGCGACGTCAAGGGCGACGTCTCCGGGCTCGCCGAACCGGGCGCGGACAACGCGGGCATGCAGAAGCGCATCGACAAGTTCGGCATCCGCGACGTGTTCGAATACAAGTCCTATCCCGTCACGTTCTGGGATATCTACGGCAAGGGCGGGCATCCGATCCGCACCACCGTCTCCGATATGGGACCGGAGATCCTCTCCCGCATCATGGGCCTCACCGAGGTGCAGGAGGGCGTTCTCAACATCATCTTCCGCATCGCCGACGAGCACGGACTCGAGATCATCGACCTGAAGGACCTGCGCGCCGTTCTCCAGTACATCGGCGAGAACCGCGCGGAGTACTCCATGAAGTACGGCAACATGGCGGCGCAGTCGATCTCCGCGATCACGAGAGCCCTCATCCCGCTCGAGGATCAGGGCGGCAACGAGTTCTTCGGCGAACCGGCCCTCGACATCACCGACTGGATCCGCACGGACGCCTCGGGGCGGGGCATGATCAACGTGCTCCACGCCGTCGAGACGGTCAAGTACCCGAAGATCTACGCCGCGTTCCTGCTCTGGATGATGGCGAAGCTCTTCGAGGTCCTTCCCGAGGTCGGCGACCCGGAGAAGCCCACGATCGTGTTCTTCTTCGACGAGGCACACCTGCTCTTCAGCGACGCGCCGAGAGGGCTCGTGCAGAAGATCGAGCAGACCGTCAAGCTCATCCGTTCGAAGGGCGTCGGCATCTATTTCGTCACGCAGTCCCCGTCCGACATTCCGGACAGCGTCCTCGCGCAGTGCTCCAACCGCGTGCAGCATGCCCTCCGCGCCTACACGCCCGCCGAACAGAAGGCCGTCCGAACCGCCGCGCAGACCTTCCGCGCCAATCCGGCGTTCAAGACCGAGGACGTCATCATGGAGCTCGGAACGGGCGAGGCGCTCGTGTCCTTCCTCGATGAAAAGGGCATCCCGCAGATCGTCGAGAAGACCGCGATCATCTGCCCGCAGTCCCTCATGGCGCCCGCCGCCGAATCGACCAAGGCCCGCATCATCGCGCAGTCGCAGTTCGCCTACAAGTACAACAACGCCGTCGACAACGAGAGCGCGTACGAGATCCTCGAGAAGAAGGCCGTCGAGAAGGCCGAGCAGGAGGAGCTCGAACGGCAGCGCGCCGAGCTCGAAGCCGAGCGTGCGAAGCTCGAGGCTGAAAAGGAAAAGGCGGCGAAGGAAGCCGAAAAGAAAGCCCAGAAGGAAGCCGAGAAGAAAGCGAAGGAAGAGGAAAAGGCCAAGGCCGCCGCGCAGAAGAAGAAGGACCGCGTTAAGGCGAAGATCGAGACGCAGGTCGTCTCCACCGCCGGTCAGCTCATCCGCAAGGGCCTCTTCGGCATCCTCTCCCGCAAATAAACCGGACAAGGAACCAATGAGAAAGGAAGGTTTATCATGAAGAAATCCATCCGCATCCTGACCGTCCTCGCGGCAGTCGTGCTGACGGCGGCGCTCGCTCTGTCCGCATCCGCCGCGGAGTACGCCCGCACCCGGACCTACGACGGACGCTTCACCGACGTGAGCGCGTCCGCGTGGTACTATAAGAACGTCGCCGACGCCTATGAGCTCGGACTCATCAACGGGCGCAGCGACACCGCGTTCGATCCCGACGGCACCCTCACGATCGCCGAGACGATCAAGCTCGCCGCCGTCTCCCATCAGCTCCTCACCAAGGGCGCGGTGGACGCGGAGACCTTTGCTGCCGCCGAGGGTCAGGCCTGGTACGAGCCCTACGTGGCCTATGCCGCGCAGCGCGACATCGTGACCGAGACCTACGAGAACTACTCCGAATCCGCCTCCCGCGCCGTCGTGGGCGTTCTCTTCTCCCGGACCCTGCAGAGCGCGGGCGCCGCGATGACCGAGCTCAACCCGGCGGAATACGGCTCCCTGAAGGACGTCCCGACCGAGAAGTGGTATGCCTCCTCGCTGTACCGGATGTACCGCTGGGGCATCCTCGTCGGCGATGAAAACGGCAACCTCAATCCCGAATCCAACGTGAAGCGCAGCGAGATCTCCGCCATCGTCACCCGTGTCATCGATCCTTCGGTGCGCAAGCTGGCGGACGGCTCGAATGCCGGTGCTGCCGCGGCGCCCGAGACCGGATCGGCTCCCGCAGTCGTGACGAACGGCGTCCTCACGCTCTACGAGGGGGATATGAACCTCTGCGATTCCGCGTCCCCCCTCGGCGGATTTGCGGCGGACTTCGCGCTCACGGACGGCGCTGTCTCCGTGAAGGCATCCTATTGTCTCGAGTACGTCAACAGCGTTTCGGCCGAGAAGGACAACGTCTCCTTCCGCCTCTATGACTTCAAGACCGCGGCGTTCGCGGATCTCGCGGGCAAGCTCAAGGCGGCTGCGGTCGGCGCGAACGGCACGAAGGTCCGCGAGGCCTCCGAGGTCTACACCGCGATCAACGAGCTCTTCTCCGTCTGGGTGGACGGCGAGCGGAAGACCGTGGGCGGTCTCTGGTACGCCGATCACGACGGCTACACGACCTACGCCTTCTATCTCGAAGAGGCGATCGACCTCTCGAAGGCGTCCTCCTACCGTCTCGTCTGCGG
>CACZSA010000307.1 GCA_902783705.1 uncultured Ruminococcus sp. | reverse complement strand
GCTCCGGAGGCCTCTTGTCCGCCAGCCGCGCAGGCGAAAAAAACAATCGACTTGGTCGATCCCAAATCCGCAAGCGCCAGCGCGCAGGACACGAGAAAATGCCTGCTCTCTTGTCCGCCAGCCGCGCAGGCGAAAAAAACGTCGGATCTGCAAGATCCATCATCCGCAAGCGCCAGCGCGCAGACAGAACAAACCTTCTCCCACCGATGCAAATCAAAAACAAAAACCCGCCCGAGGACGGATTTCTGTGCAATTCATAATTCTTAATTCGTCTCTTCCTCTCCCCTGAGGACCTTTTCGAGCGTGTGCCAGCCGAGGGTGGCGCATTTCGCTCTCGCGGGCATGTGGGCGACGTCCTCGAGGGCCGCGGCTTCTTCGAGGAGCTCGCGCTGTTCGTCCGTCGCCGTGCCCCGCACCATCGCGAGGAACGCGTCGGCGAGCTCGAGCGCCTCTTCCTTCGTCCGGCCTTCGATCAGGTCGAGCATGATGTCCGCCGAGGCCTGCGAGACCGCGCAGCCGGAGCCGTTGAACGAGGCTTCGGTGATCACGCCCTTCTCGTCGAGGGTGAGCTGGAGGTTGATGTCGTCCCCGCACGTCGGGTTCACGCCCTGACGGATGTGCGTCGGCGCGGGAAGATCCCCCTTGTGACCGGGATGCAGATTGTGTTCGTTCACGATCTCCCGGTAGAGCGATTTCAGATCCATCGTTTTTCCCCCCAATCAATATCCGAGCCAGCCGCGCACGTGTCCGAGGGCTTCGAGGAAGCGCGCGACCTCGTCTTCGGTGTTGTAGAAATACAGGCTTGCCCGCGCCGTGGAGCCGACGCCGAGGAACTTCATGAGCGGCTGGGCGCAGTGGTGTCCGGCCCGGATGCAGATGTTCTCCGAGTCGAGGACCGAGGCGACGTCGTGCGGATGACAGCCTTCGATGTTGAAGGTCACGATCCCGCTGTGCCGCGCCGGGTCCGTGGGGCCGTAGAGGGTGACGTGGGGCATTTTCCGCATCCCCTCCATGGCGAGGGCGGCGAGGCGGTTTTCGTGCTCCTCGATCGCGTCGAAGCCGACGGACTCGAGGTAGTCGATGGCCGCGCCGAGGCCGACCGCGTCGCCCGCGTTGACCGTTCCGGCCTCGAATTTCGCCGGGAGAGGCGCCCAGGTCGCGTCCTCGCGGGTCACGAATTCGATCATCTCCCCGCCCGTGAGGAAGGGCGGCATGGCCTCGAGGAGCGCCTTTTTGCCGTACAGCGCCCCGATGCCGAAGGGCGCGAGCATCTTGTGCCCGGAGAAGACGTAGAAGTCCGCGTCGAGGGCGGTGACGTCCACATGCTGATGCGGGGTGGACTGCGCGCCGTCGACCGCGATCACGGCTCCGACCGCATGGGCGCGCTCGGCGATTTCCTGAATCGGATTGGTCACGCCGAGGACGTTTGAGACCATCGTCACGGCGACGAGCCTGGTCTTCGGCCCGATCTTCGAGAGCTCCTCGTCGGAGAAGCGGCCCTCCGCGTCCGGCTCGAGCCAGACGAGACGTGCGCCCGCGCGTTTTGCCGCCTGCTGCCACGGGATGATGTTGCTGTGGTGCTCCATGACGGTGAGGACGATCTCGTCGCCCGCGCAGAGATTCGCGCCGCCCCAGGCGTAGGCCACGAGGTTCATCGCCTCCGTCGCGTTGCGGGTGAAGACGATCTCGCAGTCCTCGCGCGCGCCGAGGAACCGGGCGACCTTGTGACGCGCCGCCTCGTAGGCCTCCGTCGCGCCGACGCTCCAGGCGTACAGGCCGCGCAGGGGGTTGGCGTTCGTCTCGCGGTAGAACTTTTCCACGGCGTCGAGGACGGCGGCGGGACGCTGACTGGTCGCCGCGTTGTCGAAATAGACGGTCTTCCCGTCGCCGAGGATCGGGAAATCCCGGCGGACGGCTGTGGTGTCGATCATGCTTCCTCGTCCCCCTCCACCTTGAATACGTCCGCGATATAGGTGTTCACGCCGCAGCGGATATCGTCAGACGGGATCTTGTCCGCGATCCCGGCGAGGCTGGCCCGGACCATGAGCTCCTCTGCGCGGACCCGGTCGATGCCGCGGGTCTGCATATAGAAGAGCATGTCGTCCGAGAGTGAGCCGATGGTCGAGGCGTGACGCCCTTCGACGTCCTCCTCCTCGCCGAGAATGAGCGGGATCGTCTTGTTCACGACGTCGTCGCCGAGCAGGATCACGTCCTCCTGTTCGTCCCCCGTGCATCCGACGGATGCCTTGCGGAAGTCGATCGTGCCGCGGAAGGTCTTCTCGGCCCCTTCCATGAGGGCGCCCTTGAAGTACATCCGACCGTCGGCGCGGCGTCCGCGGAACACGTCGTTGTAGTTGATGTCGGTGTGCGAGCCGGGGAGGCCGAGATAGCCGAGATCGGCGGAAAAGACGGATTCGTCGCCCGCCTGCGTGTGGTTGAGCCCCTCGTACACCGTCTTCGCGCCGAGATCGAGGCCGCGGAAGGTGAAGGAGGAGCGCTCCATGCCCCAGCCGCCGACGTCGTGGAAGAAGAAGCTGCCGCCTTCCATGCGCTGGACCGCCGTGAGCGTGAGGCGCGCGCCCTCTTCGAGATAGACATAGGTCTGCATCCCGAAGGCGGCGGCATCCTCGGAGGCGGCGTAGAGGAGAACGGAGGCGTCCGTGCCCTTCTTCGCGACGATGAGGAGCCGCGCGAGGGAGGATTTCCCCGCGGGGACGGTATAGCGGAAGGTGATGTGCTTCTTCGGCGCGCAGTTTTCGGGGAAGGTGAGGACGGCGCCGGGGACCTCAGCGTCCCGCATCAGCCGATCGGCGTCCGCGCCCATGCCCGTCGGGAAGGACTGCGCCGCGTAGATCGGGAATTTGCCCGCGACGACCGCCTCCTCCTCGTTCGAGGTGCCGGGGGCGGCGATCCGGGCGTCAAAGGCAGAGACGGGGAGGTCGCGTTCCATCTCCGCGTCGCCGTAGAAGTGGTTGATGGTGAGCGCGGGCGCGGCGATCCCCTCGGGAGTGAAGTCCATCGCCGCCGCGTTGAGCTTTAAGGCGTTCCACGTGAGGACGGGGAGGTGATTCACTTGATACGTCATATCAGCCGCCCTCCATTTCGAGCTTGATGAGGTTGTTCATTTCCGCCGCGTATTCGAGCGGGAGCTCCTTCGAGACGGGGCTCGCGAAGCCGGAGACGATCATCGCGCGGGCCTCGGATTCGCTGATGCCGCGGCTCATGAGGTAGAAGACCGCCTCGTCGCTGATCCGCCCGATCTTCGCCTCGTGTCCGACGTCGGCGCGGCGGGTGCGCACGTCGATGGCGGGAACGGTGTCGGAGCGGGAGATCGAGTCGAGCATGAGGGACCCGCAGTTGACGGAGGCCTTCGACCCCTCGGCGGACTTGCGGATCTCGACGGAGGAGCGGTAGGTGCTGACGCCGCCGCTCTTGCAGATCGACTTGGTGTCGATGAAGGACGAGGTGTTCCGCCCGATGTGGATCATCTTCGCGCCGGTGTCGAGGTTCTGTCCGCGGCCCGCGAAGGTGACGCCCGTGAATTCCGCGTGGGAGCCGTCGCCGCGCAGGACGGAGGTGGGGTAGAGATAGGATTCGTGCGAGCCGAAGGAGCCGGAGACCCATTCGATGGTGCCGCCCTCCTCGACGATCGCGCGCTTGGTGTTGAGGTTGTACATGTTCTTCGACCAGTTTTCGATGGTCGAGTAGCGCAGGCGTGCGTTCTTCGCGACGTAGAGCTCGACGCAGCCCGCGTGCAGGTTCGCGACGTTGTACTTCGGTGCGGAGCAGCCCTCGATGAAGTGCAGGTCCGCGCCCTCGTCGACGATGATGAGGGTGTGCTCGAACTGGCCCGCGCCCTTCGCGTTGAGGCGGAAATAGGACTGCAGCGGGATCTCGAGGTGGACGCCCTTCGGAACGTAGACGAAGGAGCCGCCGGACCAGACCGCGCCGTGCAGGGCGGCGAACTTGTGGTCGGTCGGGGGGACGAGCTTCATGAAGTGCGTCTTGACCATCTCGGCGTACTCTCCGGTGAGCGCGCTCTCCATGTCGGTGTAGACGACGCCGGATTTCGCGACGTCCTCGCGCACGTTGTGGTAGACGAGCTCGGAGTCGTACTGCGCCCCGACGCCGGCGAGGGACTCGCGTTCGGCCTTCGGGATGCCGAGCTTTTCAAAGGCGTTCTTGATGTCCTCGGGGACGTCCTCCCAGCTCTTCTGCATGTCCGTCTTGGGGCGGACGTAGGAGGAGATCTTGTCCATGTCGAGGCCGTCGATCGGCGGGCCCCAGTCCGGGACGGGGATCTTGTGATAGATTTCGAGGGATTTCAGCCGGAATTCGAGCATCCACGCGGGGTCGTGCTTTTCCGCGGAGATCTGCCGCACGATCTCGGGGGTGAGGCCCTCCTCCATGCGGTAGAAATTCTCCTCGTTCTCCTCGTCGCGGAAGTCGTAGAGCTCGCGCTCCGCTTCGTCGAGGAGGATGCGTCCCGCGTCGCCGTCGACGGGCGTATCCTTGCGGTATTCGTTCTTCATTGGATTCTCCCGTCCGTTCAGCCGATATATTTCTCGAAACCCTCGCGGTTGATCTCGTCGACGAGGGAGGCGTCCCCGGTCTTGACGATCCTGCCGCGGACGAGGATGTGCGTGTAGTCGACGTGGAGGGATTCGAGGATCTTGGTGGAGTGGGTGATGATGAGGAGCGCGCCGTCCTCGCGCTTCTGGTATTCCTTGATGCCGCGGGAGACGGTGCGGACCGCGTCGACGTCGAGGCCGGAGTCGGTCTCGTCGAGGATGGCGAAGCGGGGCTCGAGCATGAGCAGCTGCAGGATCTCGGCCTTCTTCTTCTCGCCGCCGGAGAAGCCGACGTTGAGGTCGCGCTCGGCGTAGGCGGGATCCATGTCGAGAAGCTCCATCGCCGCGGCGAGCTGACGCCGGAAGGCGAAGATCTTGACGGGCTTTCCGGTCTTCTGGCGCAGGGCGTTGCGGATGAACTCCTCGAGCGAGAGGCCGGGGACCTCGAGGGGATTCTGGAAGGAGAGGAACATGCCGCGGCGCGCGCGCTTATCGGGGGATTCCCCGGTGATGTCGTCGCCGTCGAAGGTGATTTTGCCGCCTTCGAGGGAATAGACGGGGTTGCCCATGAGGACATTGCCGAGGGTGGACTTGCCCGCGCCGTTCGGACCCATGAGGACGTGGGTCTCGCCGAGCCCGATCCGGAGGTCGACGCCCGTGAGGATGGGCTTGTCGTAGACGCTGGCGGAGAGATTTTCTATGGACAAGAGGTTTTCAGCCATATTGAACTCCTGAGGAGGGCTTCCGGGGATCCGGAGAAACCCATTTGTTTTATAGGTTTATATTATACCCTAAAAAGGGGGAGATGGCAAGAGCGGAAATGTACGAAATTGTAAACAAAGATAAGGGAATTTTAGGCGCGTATGAATTCCCGCCATACGCGCAGGCGTGTGAGCACGTTCTGCCTGCGCGCTGGCGCTTGCGGATTTGGGATCGACCAAGTCGAAAGTTTTTTGTCCTTCCGGACGGGACCTAAGAGGACCCTCGGGCCGGGTCCTCTTAGGAATCTCCAGGCCCCAGAGGACGAGGAGGGAG
>CACZSA010000306.1 GCA_902783705.1 uncultured Ruminococcus sp. | reverse complement strand
GCGAAGAACCGCGACGTCCTGACCCGCACCACCGCCGTCACCCGTGCGATCACGGAGCTTGACAACGTGGAGATCGAGGTCGTTCCTTCCGATCACATGCTCACCGCGTACGACTTCACCGTGGGCGCGGTCCGCGGCTCCACCGCAAAGCAGATCGAGATGTGGCTCGTGCATCCCTCCTGCATCATCACTCCCATCAACTACGAGTTCGCGAAGCTGGATCCTCCGGCTGCGGGCTCTGATGGCAAGTACATCTACTACGAGGAGTCCGAGGAAGACTGCTTCCTGCTTCCGAACAAGGAAGCGGGCTGCGAGTTCTTCGTCGCCGGCGAAGCCCTCGGCACCGCCACCTTCTCCACCGCCGCGTACACCGGCACCGGCGCTGTGATCGGCGACTGCAAGATCACCGTCTCCGCTCCTTCCGGCACCAACCTGCTCGCGGGCAGCCGTTACTTCTACAAGGAACAGGCCAGCACCGCTCCTGACGCTCCCGGCGCGGGCGAATGCCTGCTCCACACTGAGTGGATCGAATGGGACGGCGTCTCCGTCGTGAACGCCGCGAACGGCCACAAGATGACCCTCGCCGTGACCGACGCGGAAGGCCGCGCCTACGCTGCCGGCAACGCCACCGTCACCTCCAAGGCGAGCTGAGGAGGATAGGCCATGACGAAAGTCAGAAAGGGAAACAGGGAGCTGTCCGTTGAGGACGGCTCCGTGGATTCCTACATCGCGGACGGATATCAGATCATCGACGCCCGCGGGAACGTCATCAATCACGGCACGAACACCTCCTATTCCGGGCTGATCGTTGAGAACAACGAACTGAGGCAGACGGTGAAGCGGCTCGAAACGCGCATCGCTTCGCTGGAGGCCGAGGAGGGCAGGAAAGACGAGGAGATTGCCGGACTGGTAGACGAACTGGCGAAGGCGAAAGCGGCGCAGAACGGCGTTGCAACGCCCTCTCCGTCCGCGTCCGAGGGCGGCGACGATTCTGCCGCGGCAAAGAAAGGCAAGAAGAAGGAGTGACGGCGTGATGGCGTACATCGACTACGAATACTACACGGGGACGTTCGGCGGCTCCGACGTGTCGGCGGAAGAATTTCCCCGGCTCGCGCAGATGGCTTCGGACATCGTGGACGCCATCGTCTACCGTCCGATCGAAGAGGTCACGGACCGCGTGAAGCGTGCGGTCTGCTATGAGCTCGACATGCTGTTCACGCACGGAGGCGCATCCGCGGCGATGGGGCAGTCTGACGGCGAAATCTCCTATGAGATGCTGGGCGACTACTCCGTCACGGCGCAGACCGCGACCACGAAATCAGCGTCCGCGGCTCTGTCGCTGAACGGCATTCCGGTATCGAAGCTTACGGAAAGCCTGCTCCGCGCGGAAGGGCTTATGTCCCGCTGGGCGTATGCCGGAACCGTCATCGACAGGGGGTGAGGACGTGAGCCGGATTCTTCACAAGGAAGCGACCCTTTACACCTACCTCGGCGAGATCGACCGGAAGGCTGCATACGCCGTGAGCACCATGCGGAACGTGTATTACCGCGAATCTGCGGGTATCACGGCGGGAAACACCTCCCCCTCGGATTCCCTGACGCTGTACGTTTTCGACCGTCAGTCCAAAGTAACCACATTCGACGGCGGAGATCTGAGCTTCCACGACGACGGCACGGACATTATCGTACCCGGCATCCACGGCGCGGTGGAAAACCCGCTCAAGCTCGAGGGCGCCCGGAAAGTAATGTCCGTCGCCCGGTTCAAAGCCGGAACGCCCCGGATGTGGCACTGGAAGGTGGTGGCGAAATGACGAGCTACAAACTGGAACTGGACACGCGGAAGATCCTTAACCGGTTCGGGCCGCGGTTCGACCGGGCGCAGAAGTTCATAGACAACGAAGTCCTGAAGGACAGCGACGAATATGTGCCGATGCGCACGGGAAACCTGCGGAACTCCGGCATCCGGGGGACAGTGCTCGGCTCCGGGATGGTGGTGTACAATGCCCCGTATGCGGCGAAATGCTATTACGGGACGCACATCAGATTCTCGAAGAACCTGCACCCGAAGGCCACCGCGCAGTGGTTTGAAAAGGCGAAGGCCGTGAACCGCCAGAAATGGATTGACGGCGCGCAGAAGATCGTCGAAGGAGGCACGCTGTGAGCGACAACACCATCTGGCGGATCCTCCTCGACCATCTGAATACGTGGCCGGACAAGCCGTGCGAAATCCTCTACGACAGGTTTGAGAAAGAACCTCCGACCATGCGGATGCAGCAGCTGACGGGAACAGTCGTTGAGCGGAAATACGTCAACGGCTCGTTCATCGGTCTTTACCCCTTCGCGCTGTCCCTCCGGATCGGCGGCCAGGACACGGAAGAGCGCCTGAGCGCATCAGACACGCTGGACGCGCTGACGGAGTGGATGGAGGCGAACCCTCCCGATCTGGGGGAAAACCGGACCTTCTACAAATTCGAGGCGACAACGCCGAGCCAGTCCGCCGTCTATGAGGACGGATGCGAGGACTACGGCGTCACTGTCACCATGCGATACTACGAGAAAGGAGCATAAACAATGCCTGACAACACCTCCTCTTTCACCGGGCTCGTTACCCGGAACAAGAGACAGTCCTTCATGAACACCGGGACTGTGAACTCCCCGACCTACAGCCTGATCGGCGAGGGCTTCACGTCTCTGGCTGAATCCAAGAACCCGAACGAATACTCGCGCCACTATGTGCATGAGGCGACGGAGCGCACCGACGTCACCGGCTACGCCCCCTCCATCGCGTATGCGCTGGACGTGTATTCGGACGACCCCTGCATCCAGAAGATCATCGAGATCACCGACAAGGAAGCGGTGGGCACCGAAGCGCAGGTGGAAATCGTGAACGTGAACCTCTTTGAAGAGGGCGCGACTTCCGGGACCTACGTCGCGTACAAGCGTGCTTACGCCGTCGTCCCCGGCAATGTGGGCGAGGGTACGGACGCTCTGAACTACACCGGCACCTTCAAGGTTGTCGGCGACGCAATCAAGGGCACTTTTGCCACGGCAAACAAGACCTTCACGGCGGACACCTGAGACCCATGAGAGCCCTTCGGGGCGGGCGGGTCGGAGGGAAAATTTTATAATCTCATCTTTACGGGAGGCACCACATGGAACAGCCCAAAATCGGAACCAACTTTGAGTACAACGGAACGTCCTTTTACTTCGATGCCGAAGACGTCGAATGCATGGAGCGGTACGCAAAGGCCGCGGAGAAATTTGAAGCCGCGTCCCACGAGATGGACGCGGAGGACAACGGCGGAACCGCCCTTGACGCGAAGGTCGCCAAGATGAAGAAGTACTGCCAGTACATCCGCAGTCTCTTCGATGACATCTTCGGCGACGGGGCCGGTATCGCCATCTGCGGTGAGCGCATGAACACCAGAACGCATACCGAAGCATACGCCGCGTTCATCGACTTCGCCTATGCGCAGGCAGAGGAAGGAATGTCAGAACGCACCTCCGTCGCAAATCTCTTCATCTCCCGTGCGGAGAAACGCCGGAATGAGATGAAGAAGAAGTGAGAGAGCACAACATCCTCCTTGACGCGCTTCCGTCCACTGTCACGATCGACGGCGAGGAATACCCCATCGAAACGGACTTCCGTGTCGGGATCCAGTTTGAGATGCTTCTCGGCGACCGATCCATTCAGCCAGAGGACAAGGTGATCATCGCGCTGAAACTGTACTACGGGGACAGGATTCCGAAAGACATCCGCGCGGCAGTCGATGCCGTTGTGGATTTTTACCGTTGCGGCGTAAAGCCGGACGAAAGGAAGATCAAGGGCAGCGCGATCGGCAAGCGGAGGATGGACAAGATTTACGATTTTGATGCCGATGCCGCTCTTTTCTATGCGGCCTTTCTCGACCAGTATGGGATCGATCTCAATGACGTGGATCATCTGCACTGGTGGAAATTCATGGCCATGTTCGAGGGTCTGAGGAGGGATCACGAAATACAGCGGATCATGCAGATCCGCGGCACCGATCTTGCGTCCATAGAAAACCCGAAGGAGCGGCAGAGGATCATGCGTCTGCAGGACATATACCGTCTGGACGCCGGACTCACAACGGAGGAAAAGTCGGCAATCGCCGGCAGTGTCTTCGGATAATGGAGTGCGCAGGTTCCGGGAAGGAAACACCGGGCCAACGAAAGGGGTGATTTCATGCCTGGAGCTGACGGCTCGATTCTCATTGAGACCGAACTTGATACAAAAGGTCTGCAGAGCGGTTTGTCGAAGCTGTCATCCGTAATAGGCGGGGGGCTTGGGACCGCGATGAAAGCGGCAGGCGCTGCTCTGGCTGGCGCTGGGGCCGCAGCCACCGCTTTCGCCGCTGACGCTGTATCGGTCGGAAAAGAATTTGATTCCTCCATGTCGCAGGTCGCAGCGACGCTCGGCATGACGACGGAGGAAATCGCAAACAATATTGACGGAGCCGGGGACACATTCCAAGCGCTCCGCGACAAAGCGCAGGAAATGGGCGCCGCGACGAATTTCTCTGCCTCTCAGGCAGCGGAAGGCCTCAACATCCTCGCGATGTCGGGCTTCGACGCGGAAAAATCCATCAGCATGGTGGAAGACGTCCTTCATCTCGCGGCGGCTGGCTCCATGGATATGGCGTCGGCAGCGGGATTCATTTCCGGCACGATGAAGGGCTTCGCCGACGATACCAAAACGTCGGCATATTACGCGAACCTGATGGCCAAGGGCGCGACGCTCGCCAACACGGACGTGCGCGGCCTCGGCGACGCGATGGCCTCCGGTGCCGCTGGCGCTGCCGCCTACAAGCAGAGCGCCGAATCCATGACCCTCGCGCTTCTGAGGCTCGCCGAACAGGGCGAAGTCGGAAGCGCGGCGGGCACGGCGCTCGCTGCGGCCATGAAGAATATCTACACGCCTACCGATCAGGCGCGGGACGCTCTGGACGAACTCGGCGTCTCCGCTTATGATTCCTCTGGGAACGCGCGGGATTTCAACACGGTCGTAAACGAACTGGCCGAAGCTCTGTCCGGGATGACGGATGAGGAAGCCAACGCCTACAAACAGACGATCTTCGGCATTCAGGGTCTCAACGCCTACAACAAGATGGTTGTGACGGGCATTGAGAAACAGGAAGAATGGGCGGAGGCTCTGAAAGAGGCGCAGGAAGGCGAAGGCGAGGCGGCGAAGCAGTACCGCACCATGACCGACAATCTGCAGGGCGACATAGACATCTGGAACTCTGCACTTGACGGTCTGAAAATCACCATCGCCGACAAGCTCATGCCGACCGTGCGTGAATTCGTGCAGTTCGGGTCTGACGGTCTTTCCAAGATCACCGAGGCGTTCAAGGCCGGAGGGATCGAAGGGGCCGCGGACGCGCTCGGAAATGTTCTGTCGGATGGAATCACAAAAATCCTCGGGCTGCTTCCGAAAGTCGTTGACATCGGGAAGCAGCTCGTTCTTTCACTGCTGGACGGGATCCTCCGGAATTCCGGTACGCTGGCATCTGCAGCGGCCGAAATCGGGGCGTCCATCGTCTCCGGAATCGTGGAGATCATTCCGCGCCTCGCTCTGACGGGCGTGCGGGTGGTCGAATCCCTGATGAAAGGGATCGCCGAAAAACTCCCCGAGCTGGGGACGGTCATCGGCGACGCTCTGGGGGACCTCGGAGAGATTTTTGGGGATTACAGCTATGATCTCGTCGAAGCGGGCGCCGATCTGATCGCCTCGCTTCTGAAAGGCGTTCAGAACGCAATCCCGGGGATCATTCACGCAGCGGATTATCTGCTGACCTCGTTTTTCGGGGTGATCGAATCCTGCGGTCCGGATCTGATCAACGCCGGCGTAGAGCTGATAGAAGAACTGCTCGACGGATTCAGCGGGCAGAATCTGATCGGCCGCCTGGCGGGAATCGCATCCGATCTGCTGGACTATGCGCTCGACGCTTTCAGCGCGGTCATTGACGCGCTGGTCGACGCCGTTCCCCGTCTGGTGGAGCTTATCGTCCCCGCCCTCACGGACGCGGTGACGCAGATCGCCGACAATCTGTCTGCGCTCGCTCCTCAGCTTGCGAATGCGGCAATGCAGCTCTTCTCCGCGCTCGGAGAGGCGCTTCCTGCCGTCGTTGACAGTCTGGTCGGTGCGGTACCGGGGCTGATCGGAGCGGTCGTAGATTCCATCGGAGCGATGCTTCCCGCTATGATCGATGCGGGCGTAACGATTTTCGGCGGTCTGCTGGAAGCCGTACCCGGCGTTCTGGATCTGCTTGTCTCCGCAGGCGCGGAGCTCGTTTTCGCACTGGTCAACGGAGCGCTCGACCTGCTCCCGATGATCGTACAAGCGGGAGAGCAGATTTTCGGAGCGTTGGCCGAAGCCCTGCCGTCAGTTATGGGTGCGATTGCGGAATCTCTTCCCCAGCTCGTGGCTGTCGTAGCTGTAGGGCTGGCGCATCTCGCCCCGGCTATTGCGGAGGCGGCTATCGCCCTGTTCGGCGGATTGCTCGATGCGCTTCCGGCCGTCATGGACGGTCTGATCGACGGGATCGGGCAACTCATCGACGCGGCGGTCACCACGATCCGGTATCTGCTTCCGGTCATCCTCGAGGTGGGGGTTGAGCTGTTCTCGGCTTTGGTGGACGCTCTGCCCGAGGTCGCCGGGATGCTGGCCGAGGCGATACCGGAACTGATCGACAGCGTGGTAAACGCGCTTGTCGAACTTGTGCCGCTGATCCTCGAAGCGGGGATGACGCTGTTTAACGCTCTGGTGGACGCGCTTCCGGTGGTGATTGAAGCCATTGTGGAGCTCCTTCCGTCCCTCATTCAGACGGTGGTG
This sequence comes from uncultured Ruminococcus sp., assembly GCA_902783705.1. Classification (GTDB taxonomy): domain Bacteria; phylum Bacillota; class Clostridia; order Oscillospirales; family CAG-272; genus UMGS1696. Next base: position 1,185 of record CACZSA010000306.1, on the reverse strand, counting down.
GACACCATCGTCACCCTGCTTCCCGTCCTCGTGGACGGTGTGGTCATGCTGGTGAACGGGATCGTGGAAGCGCTTCCGGGCATTATCCAGGCCATTGTGGATCTGCTTCCGGAAATCCTCGATCTCATCGTACAGACCATCGTAGATCTGCTTCCGGTTCTGATCGACGGCGTAATCGTTCTGGTTCAGGCTATCGGGGACGCGCTGCCGGATATCATCACGGCGATCCTCGAGATCCTTCCGGATCTGATCCACATGATCGTGGACGCTGTCGTCACCCTGCTTCCGGTTCTGCTGGACGGTGTGGTTGATCTCGTGATGGGGCTTGTGGAAGCCCTGCCGGAGATCATCACCGCGATCATAGAGATCCTTCCCGACCTCATCATAGACATCTGCGACGCCCTGGTGGAATGCCTGCCGCAGCTGATCCAGGCGGCGGTCGATCTGGTTCTCGGTATTGTCGCGGCCCTGCCGGAGATCATCGCGGCGCTGATCGCGGCGATTCCGGATATCATCGGCGCTCTCATTGAAGCGTTGACCAAGATCGGGGACGCAGACTTCCTCAACAAAGGCATTGAACTGCTCGGAATGCTGGCGGACGGCCTCATTCAGGGCGTCGTCGCCGCGACGGAAGCGCTCGGCAAAATCTGGGAGAGCATCAGCGGGGCCGTCCAGGAATGGTGGCCGAAGGTTACCGAGTGGGGCGTCAACATCTGCACGAAGATCGGGGAGGGCGTACGAAACACGTTCTCCAAGATCGTAAACGTCGCGAAGGAGCTGCCCGGGAAAATCTGGGACGGCATCAAGGCGGCCTGGACGAACGTTACCAATGCCGGAAAGAATCTGATCGGCGGCATTGCGGACGGTCTGAAAAACGCGTTCTCCACGATTGTGAACGCGGCGAAATCCATTCCCTCCAAAATCTGGGAGGGGGTACAGGCCATGTGGGACAGCCTGCTCAACATCGGCAAGAACCTGATCACAGGTATAGGGGACGGCATTGCGTCCGCGTGGAAGGGTCTGACCGATACCGTGGGCAATCTGGCCGGAGGGCTTGTGAACGGCCTGAAAGGGCTGTTCGGAATCGCGTCCCCCTCGAAGCTGATGCGGGATCAGATCGGTAAAAATCTGGCGCTCGGCATCGCGGAAGGGCTGGAGGACGGAGAGGATTCGATCTACGCGACG
>CACZSA010000305.1 GCA_902783705.1 uncultured Ruminococcus sp. | reverse complement strand
GGCCTCTGTTACCGGAACACGCGGGAGGACGACGAACAGTTCACGGTCGCGCTGTTCAGCCACGGCGGCTCGTCCTCGGCGGCGATGGGGCACATTCTGAATCTCCCGTTCCCGTATATGTGCGCGGTGTTCCATCTCCCCTTCACCGGGATCACGACCCTGCGCTTCGACCGGCATCCCGGGAGCCTGTCCCTCCCCGTCCTCGAGCTGGCGGGCGACGGGCGGCACATCCGGGACGTGCGGCTTCCGGAGGTGTGAGATGATCCGACTGTATTCGCCCGCGCGCACGGAAAAAGTCATCCGCGGCATGGACGGGATGATCGCGCGGGTCTCATCGGACTACGGCGTCCCCGCGGCGGCGATCCGTGCGGTGCTCTACCGGGAGATCAAGGAGATCGACCTCATGGACCTCGCGGCGGACGCGGCGGTGCGGATCGGGGTGTTCGGGCGCCGCGACAGCTCGACCGGGTACATGCAGATCTTCGGGCGCGTCGCCGTGCGGGCCATGCAGTTTGCCGAGGCGCGCGGGATCGAGACGCCTGCGGGACTCGGGATGCCGGAGGGAATGGATCCCGCCAGCGACGCGGACGTGCGCCGGATGTGGCTTCGGCTGAACCGGGACCGCGAATTCAACCTCCGCATGGGGACGCTCAATCTCCTCGCGGCGGCGGACGAGGCGGCCCGTCAGACGGACTTTTCGCGCCTGAGCGAGGACGGCATGAAGCGGACGTTCAGCCGCTACAACGCGAACACGACCTCCGTCACGCGCTACGGAGAAGAGGTATTCGGCTATTTTCTGAAATACGGCGGGATCTGCCTGGAAGGGGACAAGGATGAACTATAACGAACTGAGAAAACAGACCAACCGGGGCTGGAACACATGGTATTCGATGTCGATGACCGCGCACGTTCTTCTTCCCTACGGCTTCTGCATCGGGCTCGGCTTCAAGGATTTCGCCGACGCGGCGCTGATCCGGGACCTCAAGGTCGGGGTTCACGGACTCCGGCCCGGATCGAGAAGCTGGGACGGGGCGTACACCAGCCTGACCTTCCGCGCGGGCGGGTGCGAGATCACCGTCGAGAGCACGGCGCAGGGCGGGGAGCAGTACATCCTCGTCACGCCGTCGGGGAAATCCTACCGCGCGCCCGCGCTTGTGATCGAGGCGTCGCTCCTCTGGGGAAAGCCCGGGACGCTCTGGAACCGGAACGGGCAGATCGGCGCGACGTTCGCGGACGGACGGGAGATTCTCCTGCACACCACCGGACGGCGGGATTCCTACGTCTATCCCGACGCGCGGACGCCGTATATCCCCGTGACGCTCGACAGCCCGGTCGTTGTCTCCACGGCCCCGGCCTCGGTTGAGAAGGTCCGCGGGATGCTCGACGAGGTGCGGGCACGGGTCGTCGCGGAGGAGGCGGCCTACGGGGAGAACGCCGGCGCGTATCAGGCGATGCGGAGCTGCCTCGCGTGGGACACGATCTACGAGCCGGAGCACGACCGGATCTGCTCGCCCGTGAGCCGCGCGTGGAGCGAGGGCTGGGGCGGTTACGTCCTCTTCGACTGGGACACGTATTTCGCCGCGCTCATGAGCCAGTTCGGGAGCCGGGAGCTCGCGTACCTCAACGCCTTCGCGATCACGAACGAGATGACCGAGGAGGGCTTCGTCCCGAATTTCGGCGCAGCGGACGACAACAAGAGCCGGGACCGCTCGCAGCCGCCCGTCGGATCCCTCATCGTCCTGCGCCTCTGGGAGCGGTTCCGTGACGACTGGGTCGTCGCCGAGCTCTTCCCGGCGCTCTACCGCTGGAACACGTGGTTCACGGAGCACCGCACGCTCGGCGACGGCACGATGGCATGGGGCTCGGTGAAGTTTGAGCCGAAGAACGGACGCTATTTCGAGTTGTACAACACCGGCGACCTCCAGGGCGCGAAATTCGAATCGGGCCTCGACAACTCCCCGATGTACGACGACGCGCCGTTCGATGCGGAGCGCGGGCTGATGCTCCTCTCCGACGTCGGGCTGACCGGGCTCTACATCGAGGACTGCCGGTGCCTGATGAAGCTCGCGGAAATCGCGGGGCAGGCGGACGCTCTCCCCGTGCTCCGGGCAAGGATGGAGCGGGCCGAGGCGGCGATGGACACCCTCTGGAATCCGGAGACCGGGATCTATGAGAACCGCGACGCCGTGACGGGGGCCTTCTCCCACCGTATCTCCCCGACGAATTTCTACGCGCTCTTCTCCTCCCGCGCGACCGAGGCGCAGAAGCGGTCGATGGCGGAGAAATACCTCCTCGATCCGGACGAGCTCGGCGGGGAATACATGCTTCCGTCGATCTCCCGCCGCGACCCGGCCTACCCGGATCAGGACTACTGGCGCGGACGGATCTGGGCGCCGATGAATTATCTGGTCTACGAGGCGCTCACCGAGGCCGGGATGACGGAGGAGATGCGCGCGCTGGCGGATTCCTCCCGTCGGCTGCTTCTCAAGGAATGGGAGGAGCACGGACACGTCCACGAGAACTACAACGGCACGACGGGCGAGGGCTGCGACAAGCCGAACAGCAACAATTTCTATCACTGGGGCGGCCTCCTCGGCTACGTCGCCGTCATGCAGGCGAAGAAGGATGGGGAGAATTCTTAACATACAAGGCGGCGGGATCGGAGGATTCCGCCGTTTTTCATCTGCCCGCAAACCGGGGCGAAAACCGCCGGATTTCTCTTGACGGTGTCCCGGAATCTGTGATATAATAAAGAAACCTAAGAAATCCAGAGGAGTTTGATCATGCAGAAAAAGTGGGACGTTTTCGTGTATGGGGACGTGAACATCGATCTGGTCGTGCCGGGCGTCGAGCGTCTGCCCGATCCGGGGACCGAGGTCGACGTCCCGGTGATGGAGACCTTCGTCGGCGGCGGCGCGGCCCTCTTCACGCTCGGGATCGCCAAGCTCGGGCTGACCCCCGTCTTTCAGGGGAGCGTCGGGCGGGACATGTACGGCGTCTATATCCGGAATCTCTTCCGTGCGCTCGGCGTCGACGACACGCTCCTTTCCGACCACGAGACGAAAAAGACCGGGATCTCGATCAGCTTCACGACGGAGCGCGACCGCTGCTTCCTCACCTACCGCGGGACGAACGAGGGACTCTCGCTTAAAAACATGGATCTTGACATGCTCCCCGGCGCGCGCCACGTCCACGTCACGGGCTACGAGGGGCTCCCGAACCACGCGGAATACCTCGACGTCTTGAAAAAGATCCGGGCGATGGGGGACGTGACGGTCTCCTTCGACGTCGGCTGGGACGGCTCGGGCGTGTGGTACGAGGGCATCTTTGAGCTGCTTCCGATGATCGACGTGCTCTTCATGAACGAGACGGAATGCCTGCACTACACGCGGGCGGCGGACGTCGAGGAAGGCGCGAAGCGGCTCGCAGAGTCTGCGGGAATGGCGGTCATCAAGCTCGGAAAACGTGGCGCGATGGCGGTGAAGGACGGGGAGGTCTGGCGCATGCCCGGCTACCGCGTGACGGCGGTCGACACGACGGGCGCGGGCGACTCCTTCAACGCGGGATTCGTCTACGGCTATCTGCGCGGCCTTCCGATGGAGGACTGCCTCCGGTGCGGAAACGGCTGCGGCGCGCTCTCCGTCACAAAGCTCGGCGGGAACACCGGATTCCCGACGCGGGCGGAGCTTGAAAACTGGATCCGGGATCACCGGGATTGAGGAGGATTCTATGAAAATCGGCGTAATCGGCGGCGCGGGCGTGCGCACGGTCATCTTTATCAACGGCCTTCTGAAACGCTATAAAAAACTGCACATCGACGAGGTGGTGCTCTACGATATCGACTTCCCGAAGCTCGAGGTCATCGGCAAGCTCTGCCGCCATGTGGTGAACCGCGAGGGCTGTGATCTCACCGTGCGCGAGGTCTGCGATCCCGTCGAGGCGATCCGCAGCATGGACTACATCGTCACAACCCTGCGCGTCGGCGGGGATCATTCGCGCGTCATCGACGAGACGGTCGCGCTCGACAACGGCGTGATCGGGCAGGAGACCACCGGCGTCGGCGGCTTCTCCATGGCGGTGCGCACGATCCCGGTGCTCCTCGACTACTGCGCGATGATCGAGAAATACGCGCCCGAGGCGTGGATCTTCAATTTCACCAATCCCTCGGGACTCGTGACGCAGGCCCTGCACAGCGCGGGCTATCACCGCGTGATCGGGATCTGCGACGCGCCGAGCAGCATGAAATACCGCATGGCGCACTACCTCGATATCCCCGAGGAGGAGCTTTATGTCGAGTTCTTCGGGCTCAACCACCTCTCGTGGATCACGAGCGTCAAGGCGCGCGGGGAGGAGATCATGCCGAAGCTGATCGCGGACGACGACTTCCTCGCCTCGATCCAGGAGCTCGAGATCTTCGATCCCGCCGTCATCCGCATGACCGGGATGCTCCCGAACGAATATCTGTATTACTACTACCACCGTGAAAAGGCGCTTGAGAATATCGGAAAATCCGGCATGACGCGCGGGCAGACCATCGAGCAGGTCAACATTCAGATGATGAAGGAGCTGCATGAGATGGACATCGACGCGGATCCCGAGGGCGCGCTGCAGGTGTTCCTCTGGTACATGCAGCTGAGAGAGAACAGCTACATGTCGATCGAGTCCGGCACGGCGAACCGCCCGCTGATCGAAAAGGGCAAGCTGCCCGTCCCCGAAGGCATGGGCTACGCGGGCGTCATGCTCGACTGCATCGAAGGCATGCAGAGCGAGGAGGGCCGCACGCTGGTGCTGAGCGTCCTCAACGATGGCTCGATCCCGTTTTTGGCGGACGAGGACGTCGTCGAGGTCACCTGCAGGGTCTCGAAGCGCGGCATCGAACCCGTGAAGCAGAGCGAGATTCCCGCGATGTGCGAGCTGTACATCCGGCTCATCAAGAACTACGAGCGGCTGACGGTCGAGGCGGTCCGCGGGGGCAGCCGGGACAAGGCCATCCTTGCGCTGATGCTGCATCCGCTCGTCAATTCGTATTCCCTCGCGAAAAAGCTGCTCGACGACTATGACAAGACCTACGGCGCGCCGATCGTCGGGGACGGAAAATAAGGAGGACGGACATGAAACAAATCTACGAGGTCGAGGGGACCCTGAACCGCGGATTCGTCGGGCAGATCACCTACACGATCTGTCTGGAGGACACCCTCTCGAAGCTGGATATTCACTTCTCCTTCGACGGCGACAAGCGGACCTTTCGCCCGGAGGACGTCACGGATGCGCTGATCCGCGAGACGATCGAGACCTGCCGCCGCAATTACGCGCTGGAGATCGACGAGGACCGCGCCCGCGGCATCATCCTCGGCGACATGAAGACCGAGATCCACACGCTCGCCACCCTGAACGACGAATTCCTCGGCTGCATCCACAAGCAGCTGACGGACCGGCACATGCTCTACGAGAACGGGACCGCGTCCGAGGGCTGCGTTCCGCGCGAATCGTTCGAGGGCGTACTGAAGGTGACAGTGCTCGTCTTCAACGTCATCAAGGACAAGACCCACTACCGCCTGACGGTGAGCGGTGAATAAGGAGGGGACGATCATGTTCAAACGCTACGAGCTGCACAATCACACCACCGAATCCGACGCGGGGATCACCTGCCGCCAGCTGATCGACCACATGCTCGCGGACGGCGTCGACTGCTTCGCCATCACCGACCACAACACGGTCTCCGGCCAGCCGATCATCCGAAAGATCCTCGCCGAGGAACACCTGCCCATCGCCTGCGCCTACGGCATGGAATACACGACCTATTACGGACACATCGTCTGCCCGGTGCTCGAACAGTACGTGCCGTGGGATTCGATCAACCGCAAAAAGCCCGAGCTCCTCTTTGAGGCCGCCAAGCGCGCGGGTGCGGTCACGGGCGTCGCGCATCCCTTCTCCTACGGCGATCCGTTCGCCCGGGGATGCCGCTTCGACATGGAGATCACCGACTTCTCGAACGTCGACTACATCGAGATCGTCAACAATCCCGAGCCGCTTCACGAGGTGAACGAACCGGGGATCCTCTGGTGGGAATCCCTCGTGCTCTCCGGCGTGAAGGTGGCGGCCTGCGCGGGCATGGACCTGCACGGACTCGACAGCTTCGCGATGAAGTTCGCGACCTACGCGGAGGGGAGAGAGGGCGGCGATCCCGTCGAAGAACTCAAGGCCGCCGTCGCCGCGCAGAGGACCTGGGTATCAAAGGGCATGCTCCTCCTCTGGGAAAAGGCCGGGGATGCCGTCCGCTTCACCCTGCACGACGCGAAAAAGCCGGGATTTGTCCCGGCGGAGAAATATATCCTGACCCTCAAGACGAAGGATGGCACCCGCGCGTGGGACATCCCGTCCGGCGGGATCGAGCTGCCTCTCTCCGAGATCGGGGAATGCGCGGTCCCGAAGCTCTACGGCGGGGATACGACGCTCGAAAATCTCGTCTGCGTCGCGCCCGTGATCCGCGCGGAAGAATAAGGAGGCCCCATGAACCAGGGCTATTTTGACGGCTCGATGCCGCGTCCCGTGCTCGAATACTACCTCTCCCACGCCGCGACGGCGCAGTGGATCTATATGAGCGACACGCTCGACGACGATATCCGCGTGATCCGGAAGGCCGGGATCAAATTTCTCGGACGCGCGAGCGGGATCTGGAAGGCCGAGATGCCGGACGAGCGGCACTTCGCCCTGTCCCGCGCGACGGCGGAGAAGATCCACGCGGCGGACCCCGAGGTGATCCTGCAGGCCTGCATTTTCGAGGCCGTCTACCGCGAGGACCTCGAATCGACGAAGATCCCCGCGCGGGTGTTCGAGGCGTTCGGGCTGGAACCCGAGGACCGCTGCTTCTCCTACGAAGACTGCGTCCTCCATCCGGGCGGAAACATGCCGGATATCTCGAAGCTCGAGACCCAGATGTGGTTCTACTACCGCGGGATCCACTACATCGACTGCGGCTATGAGGCGTTCCACATGGGACAGATCCACCTCTACACCGCGCGCGACCGGGGCTGCCGCGCCATCAGCCGGGTCATCGGGATGCTCCGCGACTACGGAAAGCTCCACGCGAGACGGCACAAGGTGATCTTCGACGCGCATTCGCACTCCCTCGTCGTGGGCGGCGTGTCCCTCCTCGATTACAACGCCATGCCCTTCACGCGCTATCCCGTCCTCGACCGTCCCGGCGAGCGGCTGATCCTCGTGCGCGAGGGCAAATCCGGCGGCGGGATCTCCCCCGAAGGCGTGTACGAAAAGGCCCTCCCGTTCCTGTATGAATACGACAACTGGGGCGGAAAGGATCGCTGGGCGCACGAGCACCTCACCTACGAGGAACGCGCATGGGCGCAGTGGTGGGGCTACGATCAGATCGCGTGGTTCGCCTCCCAGGAGGAGGACGCGCGGAACAAATTCCTCGACTACTCCTTCAAGTGGACCGCGGTGAACAACCCGGACGGCTATTTCGCCTTCCCGCTCCGCCGTCCGCTCGACAGCGGGGAAGAGGTCGGCGGCTTCCCGTTCTACAAGCTCAACAACCGGTCCGAGGCGTGCCCCGGCGGCTTCTCGCAGGAGGACGCGGCGACCGTGCTGCTCCGCGGCGGGTATGAGAAATACCGCGCGCTCGCCAATCCCTCCGACCTGCTCGACTACGGCGGACGGGACGTCGACGATCCGGAAACGGGCGTGCGTCTGCCGGAGAAGGTCGTGCTCTACGGCTCCTTCCAGCCGTACGTCGGCGCGGTGGCGAACGATTCGAACAGCGAGATCACGCGGATGTACTACGTCGGCGACGGGAAGTACGCGCTCGCGTTTGTCATGCCGTACGCCGGGGAATACGATTTCGGCATCTCCACATGGGGCACGCTGTCGGCCTGCGTCTGCGAGAGCGGCGGCGATCCCTACTCCGGCTCGGGCGGGAAGAGCAAACTCACCGTCCCCCACGACAACGCCGTGCTGCGGATCACGTTCAAATACATGACGAACGAGATCACGATCGACGTGATGTAAACGAAAAGAAGGGGCTGTCGCATTAACTTCAGAAATGGAGAAAAGCGACAGCCCTTTTGTAATTCAGATCATTCCGATCTTCTTTTTCTCCTTTATCTGAGGAGCGCATGAAATCGGAGATTTCATGCCAAAGAAGCAAAAAGAGGAACTCTCAGAAAGTCTTGGGTATTCCGGACTCTGCGGAGTCCGGGTCAGGGCGTTGCCCCGACACCCCACCACCTTTTGAAAAAGGTGGACGAAAACTTT
>CACZSA010000304.1 GCA_902783705.1 uncultured Ruminococcus sp. | reverse complement strand
GCCGCTCGTGCTCTGGACGCTCTTCGTCTCGTCAATCGCCCTGGCTGTGGGAGGCGGGATCGCGTGCGCCGCTTCCTTTATGGAAGGGACCGGAGGAATCTACGGCATCTTTTATATCGGCCTCTCGCTCGCATCGGTCGGGCTTGCGGTGCTTCTCCTCTTCGCGTCCGCCGCCGTGACGAAAGCCATTGCCCGCCTCACCGCCATCATCGCTCGCGGAGCGGTTTCGCCGCTTCGCAGAAAGGGGGCCTGAACCATGAAGAAAATCCTGTGCCTCATCGCCGTCGTCCTGATCGTCGCGGGCGGCGTGCTGATGGCTGCGACGTTTCCGACGATGTATACGGAAATGAAAAACAACGACGAATACGCAGAGTATTCTGAGAACCTGAAGAACCACTACGATTCAGTAGAGATTCACGCGGTCAATGTGGACGTCACTGTGACAAGCGCTGTGGACAGCCAGCCCTCCGTGAACGCAAAGACCGAACCGTGGATCAAGGTCGAGGTCGTATCGAACGGCGGTACCCTCGTTGTCAAGGAAGTCGACCAGAGAAAATGGTATCAGAGAATCGGCATCAACTTCACTAAGCCGTCCAAAATCGAAATCCATCTTGCAAATGGCACCTATTCGGAGTTGAACACCGTAAACACAAACGGGGATATTATCGTAAAGGCTGAACTGGAGACCATTGCGTTCGAGAACATTGTCACGAACAACACGAACGGAGACACCAGAATCGAAATACCCGTCAATTTTGTCTCCTGCACCAGCAAGAACGCGGATATCGGTTTCATCCTCGGCCCTGCTGCCATGGACGGGCGTGGAACCACCACCCTTGTGAAAGGGATGACGACCAACGGGGATATCGTTGACGACAGCTTTGCTTCACACAAATCCTTTGTGACAGGAAACGGCGAAATCAAATCGACTGGGAATTTCGCGGTTCTGTACGCCAAGACCATAAACAACGATATTATCCTTGATCGCATCTATGGAGAAAAAGTCACAGCTGAAAGTGTCAACGGCAATATAACGGCAACAATCATGCAGCCGATGGAGTATATAACGTCCACGAAAAACGGAATAGTCAAAGTTCCTGACAAGACCGGCGAATACCCTATCGAAATCTCGACCGTCAACGGCGACATCACCGTCGAGCTTGCAGACTGACAAGAAAAACCCCCGGCGTCCGATCGGATACCGGGGGATATTTTTGCTTCGGTTTACTTCTTCACTCTCGCGCGGATGACGAACAGGGTGCCGATCATCAGGGCGATGGCGATGGGAAGGGAGATGAACCACGTCTGGATGTTCGGAAGCAGGATGCTCACGAAGGCCGCAATGAGGAACGAGACAAACGAGACCGCCGCCACGGTGATCGCGTACGGGAGCTGGGTCGAGACGTGATTGATGTGGTCGCAGCGCGCGCCCGCCGAGGACATGATCGTCGTGTCGGAGATCGGAGAGCAGTGGTCGCCGCAGACAGCGCCCGCGAGGCAGGCGGACATGCCGATGTACATGAGCTCGGACGACGCCGGGAAGATGTTCGTGACGATCGGGATCAGAATGCCGAAGGTGCCCCAGGACGTGCCGGTGGAGAACGCGATGAACACCGCGACGAGGAAGATGACCGCCGGGAGAAGCGCCGTGAGTCCTTCCGCCGCGCCGCTCATGAAGCTCTTGACGAATTTCTCGGAGCCGAGGGCGGAGGTCATGTTCTTCAGGGAGCCCGCGAAGGTCAGGATCATGATCGCGGGGACCATGGCCTTGAAGCCCTCGGGGATGCATTCCATCGCTTCCTTGAAGGTGATGGTACGGCGGGCGACGAGGTAGAGCATGACGAGGACGATGGTGATGATGCCGCCCCACGGGAGACCGATGACGGCGTCGGTGTTCGAGAACGCGCCGATGAAGTCGCCCTTGAAGTCGGTGCCGCCCCACGCGTCGGTGCCGAAGAAGCCGCCGATGTAGATGAGGCCGATGACGCAGACGAGGATCAGGACGATGATCGGGAGAACGAGGTCATAGACCTTGCCGCGCGTCCCTACCTTGCCGGTGCTCTCCGCCGCGTGCTCGGTGCCGGAGGTGAAGAGGTCGCCCTTTTCGATGGCATTCTTCTCGTGCTTTGCCATCGGGCCGTAGTCGAACTTCATGCAGGCGAGGGCGATGATGAAGACGAGGGTGAGGAGCGAATAGAAGTTATAGGGGATCGCG
>CACZSA010000303.1 GCA_902783705.1 uncultured Ruminococcus sp. | reverse complement strand
GGACGTCTGGATCGGCGGCGCAAATCAGGGCTTCTATCAGAAGATGATCCCGGACTACACGCACACCAACCTCATGAGCGACGCCGTGAAGGAGAATCTCCGGAGCCGTGTGGCGGGCCGCGTGGAAAAGCTCGCCAAGACCGGGGACGGCTGCGAGCTCATTTATCTGCTCGTCCCGGCGTCGATGACCGTCTATCCGGAGCTCGTTCCCGACTCCATTCAGGCGGGCGAGGGCGAGAGCCGCTTCGATCAGCTCAAATCGGTGCTCACCGAGGCGGGCGCGACCGTGCTCGACGTGCGGGAATCGTTCGCGCAGCACAAGAACGACGCCCTGCCGCTCTATTTCGACTATGACAGCCACTGGACGGATTACGGCTCCTATATCGCCTACGTTCAGCTCTTCGACTACATCTCCGACCGCTATCCGGCGGCGAAGCCGAGAGAATTCAACGAGTACACCTGGGACTGGGGCTATTTCACGCGCGGCGACATGCCGTATTACTTCGACGTCGACCGCGGGGGGCTGGTCTACGAGCACAACTTCATCCGGCACCCGGCCTTCGAGCTTCCGGATGTGCTGAAGAATTTCAAGCGGTTCAAGTACGACGACTCGATCACGTATTCCGCCTACGTTCCCGAGGTATCGGAGGGGCGGACCTACGACACGAAGCGGACCGATCTGCCGGACCTCTACGTCTTCCGCAACTCGTACAGCGCGTCGATCTTCGATCTGCTGATCGAGCGGAGCGACCGGACGGTGTTCTCGCCGATGTTCACCTACACGTACAACTACGCGCAGATCAAGTCCGCCGATCCGGATTACGTCGTCTACATCCTCTCCGAGTGGGATTTCAGCTACATCATCGATAATTAAGGAGGCGCCCATGCCCAGAACGATCACCGTGCGCGGAACGGGAAAGATTTCCGCGAAGCCCGACGAGATCTCCGTCTCCCTGACCGTGGAGACGAAGGATCCCGATTACGCCGCCGCGATGGAGAAAGCCGACCGGGAGGCTGAAGCGATCTCCGACGCCGTGCGGGAGGCCGGAATCGAGGAGGACGCGCTGCGGATGGCGGACTTCAACGTCCGTGCGGATTACGAGGGCGTTCACGACGAGCACGGCAACTGGACGAACGTCTTCCGGGGCTACGCGGTCGTGCGGACCTATGCGCTCCGCTTCCCGCTCGACACCGACCGGCTCTCCGCCCTCCTCGGCGGGATCGGCGCGTCGGAGGCCAACCCGCAGCTGGCGGTCTCCTTCGTGCTCTCCGATCCGGAGAAGGCGAAGCGGGATGCGCTCGAAGCGTCGGTCCGGGATGCGCGGGAGAAGGCCGAGCTCCTGGCCCGCGCCTCGGGATGCGAGCTCTCGACGCTCCTCTCTGCGGAGTACAGCGTCGCCCACCGGGATCCCGTCTCGGAAACGGCGTTTGCCTGCGACACCGCCGCGATGCCGATGATGGCGAAGGGGGCCTTCCGCATGAACGCCGCCCCGAAGGACGTCGAGGTCACGGACAGCGCGGTCTTCACGTGGGAGATCCGGTAAAAGCCAAGACATAAGAAAAAGCCCTCGATCGGGGGCTTTTCTTTGTTGCTTTACTTCCTCTCCCGCCACAGCTTCACGCCGCGGGCGAGGCGGTCCATGCCGTCCTCCATGAGGGTGCGCGGGCAGGCGGCGTTTAGGCGGACGAATTCCGCTCCGTCGCCGCGGTACTGGGTCCCCGCGCTGAGCCACAGGCCCGTCTTCTCACGCAGGAAGCGGCAGAAATCCGCGGAATCCTCGCCCTCCCGGAGCAGATCGGCGATCCGGATCCAGAGGAGATAGGTGGCGTCGGCGGGGGTGACTTCGATTTCGGGGATGTTCCCGCGAATGTAGTTTTCGGCGTATGCGCGGTTTCCGAAGACGTAGGCGCGCATCGCGTCGAGCCATTCCCCGCCCTCCGTGAACGCGGCGACGGCGACCGGGACCGCGAAGACGTTCGGCTCCCCGACCTCGTCGGTGTTGAGGCCGCGCCACATTTTATGGCGGAGGAAGGGATCCTCGCTCAGGACGGCCGCGGTCTGCATCCCGGCGCAGTTGAAGGCCTTCGTCGGGGCGATGCAGGTGACGGTGATCTTCGCGTTGATCTCGTTGACCGACGCAAAGGGGACGTAGGATTTGCCGGGCTCGGTGATGTCGCAGTGGATCTCGTCCGAGACAACAGTCACGCCGTGCTTGGCACAAAGCGCGCCGACCATCGCGAGCGTCTCCCGGTCCCAGATCTTCCCGACGGGGTTGTGCGGGTTGCAGAAGAGGAGCAGGGTCGTCTGCGGATCGGCGAGGCCCTCCTCGAGCGCGTCGAAATCGACGGAATATCCGATCCTCCCGTCCGCGCCGACAGAGCGGGAAAGCGGGATCTCGACCGGGACGCGGCCGTTGTTCAGGATGCTGTTGAAGAAAATGTTATAGACCGGGGTGAGGACGGCGACCTTTTCGGCGGGGGTCGTGAGCTTGCGGACCGCCGTGGAGATCGCGGGGATGACGCCCGTCGTGAAGATCAGCCAGTCAGGTTCGATCGCGTAGTCGTGCCGCGTCCGCCACCAGGCGCAGTAGGCCTCGCGCCATTTTTCGTCGGTGTCGGTATAGCCGAAGACGCCGAGCTCGTTGATCCGGGCGACGGCTTCGCGGACGGCGGGGGCGGTCCTGAGGTCCATGTCGGCGACCCACATCGGGAGCTCACCGCCGCGGATATCCCATTTGATCGAGCCGGAGCCGCGGCGGTCGACGGGTGTGTCGAAGTCAAACGTCACGGCGGACCTCCTCCCCGGCGACGACGATCTTCGTCTTCGCGGGATCGATGCGCGCGGGATCCATCGTCAGCTCGCCGATCTCGTCCGCGCGGATGACGCCGGAGGAGGGATTGAAGACACTGTCGATGCGGCCGGTGAGCTCCGCGTCGACCGAGGAATACTCGAAGGCCAGGGTGGTATTGAGCGTCTTGCAGTTCTTCATGACGAGGTTGTCGATGTAGCACATCCCCTGCAGGCTCTCGATCGTACAGCCGATGAGCGTGAGGTTCTTCGCGTTCCAGCCGAGGTATTCGCCGGAGATGAACGAATCGATCACGGTGATGTTCTCGGAGTTCCAGAACGCGTCCTTCGTGAGAAGGTGGGAGTTCCGGATCACGGCGTTCCTCACCCCGTCGAAGGAGTAGTTGCCGTAAAGCGTCAGCCCGTCGACCTCGAGATCTTCGGAGTTCATTGCGAAATAGTCGCCCTTCACCGTCACGTCCGAAAGCTTCACGCCCCGGCAGGACCAGAGAGTCTCCGCGGCGTTCGGGATCGTGACGCGGGTCATGGAGAGATCCCGGCAGCGGCGGAAGTTCTTCGGCGCCTCGATCGCGCAGTCGGTCAGGGAGACGTTGTCCGAATACCAGACGCCTGCGCGGGCCATCTCAAACCATGTGGTATTTTTGACCTCGATGTCCTTTGCGTACCAGAGGGGGTATTTCCACTTGAACATGCAGCCGTCGAGGCGGATATCGCGGCTCTCCTTCAGGGGGGATTCGCCGTCGTGGAAGATGGTATCGACGACGTCGGTGTGCTCTGCGCCGAACATGGCGCGCTCTCCGGCAAGCATTTCCTGCCGGATGACGGTTCTTTCTGACATATAGTTCATCCTTTATGTTATTATATAATTTCAATCTGTTGCCGGCGCACGGTCCGCGCTTATACGGCGAAATCCGCGCTCTTTTGACGCGGTCAGTATAGCATGCAAATATGAAAAAACAAACCGTATTTTTTAAAAAATTGCGACGTCGGCGGAGCGCTTGTAATCCGGGCGCGTTTGTGGTACAATAGGCAGAGCGGCGGTCAAAAATCCGACAGACCGATTCTTTGACCGCAATGATGGATCGAGAGGAGACCTCCATGGACCACCTGCTCCTTGTGGACGGACACAATCTGCTTTTCCGGATGTTCTACGGAATGCCGGATCATTTCCGCACCCCTTCCGGCGTGCGCTACAACGCGGTCTACGGCTTCGGCAACGCGCTCGCGACGGTGATTTCCGATCTGCGCCCGACGCACGCGCTCGTCCTCTTCGACACGGAGGAATGCGGCGACCGTCGTTCGCTCGACGCGGAATACAAGGCGAACCGCCCGGATTATTCGCAGATGGCGGAGGACGAGCTCCCCTTCCCCCAGATCCCGGCGATCTGCGCGCTCCTCGATGCCTGCGGGATCCCCCACGCGGAGGCAAGGGGCTGCGAGGCGGACGATCTGATCGCCTCCTATGCGCTCGCTGTGTCGGATGAGCGGCGGGTGACGATCCTCTCGACGGATCGGGACTACTGGCAGCTGATCGGCGAGCGGGTCTCGGTGGCGGTGTACGGGCACGGCGTGACGACGCTTGTGAATCCCCTCGTCGTGAAGGCGAAGTTCGGCGTGACGCCGGAGCAGTTCGCGGACTGGAAATGCCTCGTCGGGGATTCGTCCGACAACATCGCGGGCGTCCCGGGCGTCGGACCGAAGACGGCGGCGGAGCTGCTCTGCCAGTTCGGATCCCTCGACGCGATCCTCGCGCGGCTCGACGAGGTGAAGAAGCCGCGGATCCGCACGAATCTCGATGAATCCCGGGAGCGGATCGCGCTCAACCGGCGGCTCATCGCGCTCGCGGGCGGAGAACCTCTGCCCCGTGCGATCGGAGAGCTGGCCTTCTCGCCGCGCTTTCCCCGGAGTCTCTTGACCCTTGCGCGGGACTGCGCGGAAGCGGCATTCGGTACAAACGAAGAAGTATAACGATTAAATATTCATTTTTCACAGGCAATTTCGCTCTGGCAATTGCTTTTCTTTTGCGGAGTAATTTTGTGCATATCCGTGTTCTTTAAGCGGATTTTTCAACATTTCGTGGATTTGCTTCTTAATTTTTTGTAAAAAATTGATTGACAAGGCCCTTCAGAAATGATATAATGTACACGTTATGACGGAGGATTTCCGATCATTTCGCGGAGCCGCTGTCGGCGGTTTCGGAAAAAAATTCATCATGGAGGTATCATTCATGAAAAAACTCCTTGCTGTGCTGCTCTCGCTGACAATGGTCGCCATGATGACCATCAGCGCAAGCGCAACGATCTTCACCTATGATGAGTCAGATGACGAGTACTGGGATGAAGACGTCAACATGCTCGACCGCGAAACGTACTGCATCGTGACGCGGGACGGCACCGTGGCGCAGGGCTTCGGGCGTCCTTCCGGCGACAACCTCGACGCGAACGTACTCGAAAACCTCACCCCCGGCTGGTATGAAGCTGTCTGGCTTGACACCGCGACCTCGGATGTCGAGGACATCTCCGCCGTTGAAGGCAAGGTCGGCCTCGTTCTCCGCGGCTCCAGCACCTTCACCGAAAAGACGGCGCGTGTTCGCGATGCGGGCGGCGTTGCGGCTCTCGTCCTCAACAACTACAACGCGGGCGACGCCGGAACCGAAGACGTGGATCCCGAGACCAACGAGATCACCATGTCCCACGCGTACGTCGGCATGACCCAGACCGAAAACACCGTTCCGAACGTCTTCCTGACGACGGACATCGGCACCAAGCTGATCTCCGAAGCGACGGGCAAGCCGTACAGCGAAATCATCCCCGAGATCCTCAAGGTCTGCGCGGGTGAGACCACCTACACCGGCATCCCGGTCGGCGGCTCCACCTACGTCTTCATCGGCCTGATCTCCGATTACAACGAAATCGGCGAATTCTCCGAAGACAAGCTCGTTCCCGCGGACAAGGCCCTCAAGGAAGGCGCTCCCTCCGCAGCGGACATCGCCGCTCCCGAAGTCGAAGCGGTCGATCTCCAGATGCCCACCGATCTCGCGGCCCTCGCGAACGACGGTTCCTCCTATGACTCCGCCGCCGCTGCCGCCGCTGCCATCGGCACCAAGCCCATCAAGGACTACACCTATGTGAACGGCACCACGGGCAACTCCAACGAAGGCGCGAAGAACCTCTGGGACGACGACACGACCACGAAGTTCTGCACCTCCTCCTTCCCGTGCGTTTCCATCGCGAAGATCGACGCGCCTCTTGCCATCAACGGCATCATCATGGCGACGGCGAACGACAACGCCTCCTACAACGGCAGATCCCCGAACGAATGGGGTCTCTTCGGATCCGCTGACGGCGTGATCTGGAATCCCATCGCGGTCGGTGACGAAACCTTCTTCGAGGAAACCGACTTCACCTACTACGCCGCGAAGATCGACGCGACGGAACCCTATCAGTACTTCCAGTTCCAGAATTACAGCACCACCTCCGGCACCTTCCAGGTCTCCGAAGTCGTTCTCTGCTCCGCTGACGCCGCTTCCTACCCGGCTTCCGGCGAATCCGGCAACATCATGATCGGCACGGTCATCGGCAATGAGACCGGCTGGGACGGCACGGAAGGCTCCGGCGCGGCTTCCGCGTTCGACGGCAAGGCCAACACCTTCTTCGACCCGCTCGGACAGGGCGACGGCTACTGCGGCATGCAGATGAGCGAGACCTACATCCTCGAAAAGGTCGCGATCCTCTCCCGCCACGTCGACACCGACTACAACTCCCGCTTCAAGGGCGCGCAGATCCAGGGCTCCAACGACGGTGAAAACTGGACTTCCCTCTGGCAGTCCGACACCACCGGCACGGCTCCCGAATACTACATCGTGACCGAATTCGAGAACAACACCGGCTACACCATGTTCCGCTACTTCAACGACGCTGACCACGGCGACGTTGCAGAAGTCGAATTCTACGGC
>CACZSA010000302.1 GCA_902783705.1 uncultured Ruminococcus sp. | reverse complement strand
GCTGCGGTGCAGACTCCGGTGAAGAGCGTCCGGACGGGGACAACGGTGAGCATGAGGAAGTGCGGATCGAGGTGACGGAGGACGAGCCGGAGGCGGTATCGGGGGACATGATCGCGGACTTCGAGGCGGACGGGCGGTATTACATGATCCTCTCGGACGGGATGGGGAGCGGGAAGGAGGCCGCGCTGACGTCCGGGATGGCGACCTCGCTTCTCGAGCGGCTGATCCGTTCGGGGGCGGAGCTGGAGACGGCGCTCAAAATGCTGAATCAGATCATCCGGTCGACGGAGAGGGAGTGCTCGGCGACAGTCGACATCGCCGAAATCGACCTTGCGACGGGGGAGGCGCGGTTCATCAAGAGCGGCGCGGCGCCGTCGTTCGTATTGAGAGACGGAAGTATATTCCGGCTGCAGTCAAAGACGGTCCCGCTCGGGATCCTCTGCGCATTGGACGCGGAAATGATCAAGTTTGACGTGCAGCCGGGGGATACGGTCGTCATGATATCGGACGGGGCGGCGCGGTCGTACGAGGAGGCGCCGTGGCTGCTGGATCTGATGAGCACGGACGAGGGGGTATTGTCCGGGGACGAACGTCTTGCGGCGATGACGGTGGTGAGCGAGGCCGCGATGCGGGGATCGCGGGACGACATCACGTGCGGGATCATGCGGATCACGAAGTCCGCGTAAAAGAGAAAGGGACGCGCATGCGCGATCAGACGATCGGCATGCTGCGTCCTTTTATTTTCCGCGAAGCGGCGACATCACGCGTTGCCCGCGAACGGTACAATTATTTGCGCGCTGGCGCTTGCGGATTTTGGATCGACCAAGTCGAAAGTTTTTTTGTCCTCGCGAACTTGTTCGCGTGCTGGACAGGGACCTAAGAGGAGTCTCAGGCCGACTCCTCTTAGGACTTTCCCGGCCCCAAAGGAGAGGGAGGAGCGCCTCCCCCTCCTTTGGAAACCTTCTCTACCCCCTCGGGTCTAACCTCATGTATCATTCGGAAGCGTTGTTCAATAAGGGCTAAGCGTGCGGCATAGCAGGATTACAGGGGCCGTACCAAATTAGTCAGCTTGAATGTATCGAAATACGCTCAACGCCGAGAGTAAAGCGGTCCGTGTTAGCCCATTACTCAATGAAGGTGCGGCGGGTTTGTGTTCGGATCGCTCTTCAATACACAATTCTTCATTCTTAATTCATAATTCTTCATTCGCAATTCCCCTTCACCCGTTTTCTCCGAGCCACAGGGAGACGCGGGACTGGATCTTTGCGGCGCAGTCTTCTGCCGTGCCGACGCCGCCAAGGTAGGCCGAGATCTCCTCGCGGATCAGCGCGTTCACCTCCGGCGGGAGAAGGTCGATCGCCCGTCCGCCCGCCTCGTCCAGCCAGTCCCGGACCCGCGCGATCTGTTCCTCGTCCGGGGGATCGAAGGACACGGTCTCGCCCGGCTCCATTACGGCATAGAGCGCGCGGATCTGCGCCTCAACCTCCTCGTTGAACTCGTCCCGCGGCGTATTCCACGTCGACCAGCCGCCCGAGGAGAGGTGGATTGTCACCTTGTCGCGGAAGCTCTGCATATCCGCGTCATAATCCGACTTGAAGAGCGAGTTCGCCCCTCCGTCTTCCTGCTGCTCGGTGAGGAAGAAGCGCAAAACCTCCCACGCCTCGTCCGGATGCGGCGCGGCCTTCGGGATCACGTAGGCCGTGCAGTACACGCGGACCCGCGCGGCGGGATTGTCCGAGGGGTAGCCGACGATCACGAAGTCCCGGGTGCCGAAAAGGTATTCAACGCCCGACCCGTAGAGGCTCCGGCAGTCGGAGAGGGCGTAGAACCCCGCACGGGTCAGCTCGCTCTGCTCCCGGAACTCCGGCCTCGCGGCATAGATCTCTTCGTATGTCGGGAGGGATTCGAGATAGTGCAGAACCCGCGCGAAGAGCGGCGAATCGAAGGAGCACGTCCCGCTCTCCCGGTCGACGAAGGATTCGAACAACCCCGGCAGGTACATCGCGTTCACGCCCCGCGCGCCGTACAACGACGAGAGAAACCTTCCCTCGGGGAGGCTTTCGGCAAAATCGAGGTACTCCTCGATGCCCCAGCCTTCGTCGCTCCCGTACGGGCCAAGCAGTTCGCGGGTGGAAACCCACGTCTCCGGCAGGATATCCGGCGCGAAGCCCCAGAGCCCGCCCTGCCCGTTGTCGAAGAAGCGCAGGGCGATGCCGAAGATGTTGTCGGGATCGAGCTTTTCGTCTCCCCGGAAATACGGGAGAAGGTCGACGGTCATGTTTTTCCGCGCGAGGGTCGTGATCTCGAGCGAATCCGCGTCCCCGACGACGAGATCGGGCGCGGCGAGGCCGTTCAGCATGTCGATCATCAGCTTCTGCGCGCCGCCGTCATACCCGTCGCCCATCTCCGTATAGTCGAGCGCCGTGACGCGGATATCCGGGTGCGCGGCGTTCCACGCGTTGATCTTCTCCCTCGGTGGATCCCCGTGCGCGAACGCGATCTGCACAGTCACGGCGCCGTCGTCCTCCCCCTCGGTCTGACGGTCGCATACGGTGATCCGGCAGCCCATGCCTTCGAGGCCGGCGAGGACCGTGCGGAAGAACATCCGGTTCTCGCCTGCGCAGAGGAGGGAAGAGCCCGGGGAGACCTCGCCCGCCGCTGCGTTTCCGACCGTACCACCGGACGTCAGCCCCGCCGCGAGAAAGTCCATCGCTCGTGCCTCCCCGTCCGGTGAGACCGTGCCGATCCCATCAGGCGTCTCGACATAGAGCGTCCCGTCCGCCGAGAAGACCGCCGCCTCCGCACGGGAATCGAGAGGGATGGGATCGGAATACCCGCCCGTCACGGGATCGAGGAGCACCGCGCCGCGGGATTTCCCGTAGTCCGCCACGGCCCGCATCCCGCCGTCCTCCCCGGGGACGGGGACGAGGTCATAGATCGTCCCGCCCGTCTGCGCCTCGCCAAGGAAATCGAGCGACACGGAATAAGCGTACGCCGCCTCACCGGAGGACAGCCAGACCCCGCCGTCCGCGTCCGCCGCCATGTCCATGAGGACAAAGCCCGCGGGCAGGCCGACAAGGGAAGAGAGCGGCATGTCGAGCTCCGCCTTCCCGTCCCGCGCCCGGGTGATCCGCGCACTCTCTCCCCATCCGCGGACGTACCACAGCGCGCCGTCCGGGGCAAAGGCCGCCGCTTCGAGCGATCCCTCCCCGGGCAGAGCCGTCCACCCGGTCAGGCGCAGATCGCGGTCATAGAAGAACAATCCGGCGGCGTCCCCGGAACCGCCTGCGGCGGCGATGTCCCCGGTCTCCGGATCGAAAAGCAGGGCCTCCCCGCGCGGACAGAGGGATTCCCCGTCCGGGAAGGGCAGAGCGGCGGACATCCAGCGGTCCGCGGGTCCCGTGTCCTCGACGCGTCCGTGGGTCGGAGAGTGCGAGCAGGCGGACAGAAGTCCCGGCAGAACGAGGCAGATAAGAGAACAAAGAAGAACGCGGCTTGCGTGTTTCACGGCAACAATCCCCCGGTTTGATTCATTCCGATTTGATTATAGCATACGGGAGCGCCGTTTTCAAGTATAGATTCTTTCATATTGTAGAGCATTTGCGGTTTACCCGTAATTCCGAATTCTTCATTCTGCATTCTTAATTCTTCATTCTCTCCCCCGAATTCCGCTCTCCCCCTTGCAATCGCGCCCCGTCTGTGCTATAATACATCCAGTTCAAAAAACGGAATCATTTCCGTGGGAGATGCGTATGGCGAAGAAAGAAAAAGAATTCCGGCGGGTGAAGACGATCCCCCCGATGGCGGCGGTGGTGCCGTTCATCATGGTGAACCGGACGGGCTCGCAGAACTTCATCCGGGACTCCTTCGACGTGGAGAAGATCGAGAAATATATCAAGGAAAAGCAGGCCGAGGGCATGACGAACATGAGCATGATGCACGTCATGATCGCGGCGTACGTGCGGCTGGTATCCCAGCGTCCCGCGCTGAACCGCTTCATCCGGGGGCAGCGGGTCTGGACGCGGAAGCACGTCGAGGTCTCGCTCTCAATCAAGAAGGAGATGGCGCTCGAGAGCCCGGACACCTGCGTGAAGGCGATCCTCGCGCCCGACGCGACGATGGCGGAGGTGTACGAGGCGGTGAACCGGGAGATCGTGAGCTACCGGGAGAATCCGGGCGGCGATTTCGACAGCGTCGCGGGGTTCATCACGCATTTTCCCGCGCTGTTCTTCAAGTTCTTCGTGTGGCTGATGAAGACGCTCGACTATTTCGGGCTGATGCCCCGTCTGATCGCGCGGGTGAGCCCGTTCCACTGCTCGTATTTCATCACGTCGATGGGTTCGCTCGGGATCCCGCCGATCTACCATCACCTGTACGACTTCGGGACGTGCCCGGTTTTCTTCTCCTTCGGGACGAAGCGGCGCGCGTACGAGCTGGACATGGACGGATCAGTGAAGAAGAAGCACTATCTGGACTTCACGTTCGTGCTGGACGAGCGCATCTGCGACGGGTACTATTACGCGTCGGCCCTGCGGCTCCTGAAGCAGATCGTGCGCGATCCGTGGCAGCTGGACAAGGCGCCGGAGGAAGTAATCGAAGATATCAAGTAAAACGAAATTGGCGCGAACCGTTTCCCCGCGGTTCGCGCGTTTTCGTTGCGGCGGTGCCGCTGTTTATTTTTTGCTGTTCATTTTGTCTTGCGCGCTGGCGCTTGCGGATGATGGATCTTGCAGATCCATCGCTTTTTTCGCCTGCGCGGCTGGCGGACAAGAGGACCCTCGGGCCGGGCCCTCTTGTCAATCACCTGGCCCCAGAGGACGAGGAAAGGATTCCTCGCCTCTGGACTCCACACCTTCTGCAATGTGCGTACCTCGGCGATTTTGTACCTTTGCTCAATGGGGTTTGGTCCTACGGCGGATGGAACAAGTTCCATCACGCCTATCGTGTGTTGATTTACAGGGGGCTGTACCCGGATGAGTGGCACAGATAATCAAGTGGCTCGCTCTACGCCAAAGGTGGAGCCTGTACGTGTTAGACTTGTCAGCTTCGCCGAGATGAAAGTGCTGTGGTTATGTGTTCGATCTGGATCGTACATTTTCGCTGTGCACCTTCATTGAGTAGAGGACTAACACGGAAAACCTGCATCTTCGGCGTTGAGCGTATCACTTTATTTGCAGCTTAACTATCTGGGAATGGCCCCTGTAATCCTTGTATGACACACGCTTAGCCCCCATTGAACGGAGCTTCAGAGTGATACATGAGGTTGAACCCGAGGGGGTAGAGGTGGTTTCCAAAGGAGGGGGAGGCGCTCCTCCCTCTCCTTTGGGAGCGGTGATTGACAAGAGGCCGGCTCCGGAGGCCTCTTGT
>CACZSA010000301.1 GCA_902783705.1 uncultured Ruminococcus sp. | reverse complement strand
CACGGTCATGCCCGGCATGGCGATGTACGATTTCGGCGACGCGGTGCGCTTCATCTGCAACACCGCCGCGGAGGATGAGCCGGATCTGCGCCGGGTGTATTTCGACACCTCGAAGTTCCGCGCGTTCTGCCACGGCTACCTCAGCGAGGTCAAGAGCTCCCTCACGAAGGACGAGATCGATTCGCTCGTTCTGGCGGCGTTCTCCATCACGGTGGAGCTCGCGTCCCGCTTCCTCGACGACTATCTCACCGGGGACACCTATTTCAAGGTCAACTATCCCGGACACAATCTCGTCCGCACCCGCTGCCAGCTGCAGCTCGCGAAGGATATCCTCCGCAAGAAGGATGAGCTCGAATGGATCGTCCGCGAATCCATCGAGGGGTAAACAACAGCATACGAAAAAGCCGTTCGGTCATCGAGCGGCTTCTTTTTTTGCGTCATTCGCCCCGGAGCGAGCGCTCCTCGAAGGCGAGGATGTCGCGGCAGAGGGCGGCGGCCTCGGGTGAGCATCCCCGCGCTTCACTCTCCGCGAGCTTGTCCCCGAGCCGGTCCATGCCCCGGCGCGTGCCCGCAGCGAGCATGTCCGCGATGCGTCCGGACGAAGGATCCGCCGCGGTGCTCACAAGGATCCCGCCGCGGGTCACGGCCTTCTGCAGCGCCGACGGCTCCCGCGGCTTCACGGCCCGGCGTTTGAGCAGCTTCGCGGTCCTGTCCGTGAATTCGGCGTACCGCTCGAGCCGCGCGGTCATCTCCGTCATCAGCCCCCTGTCGCGGATCTCCGGCACCGCCGCCGCGAGGCTTTCGCTCTCCGTCGTCGTGTTCCTATACATCTCCGCGAGCAGCTCGACTGTCGCGGCGTCGTTTGCGTGATAGCGGTCCATTTTGCATCCCTCCGTCTGTTTTCCCTCTGTCCGCAGTATGCCCCGCCCGGACCGGAATGATACAAAAACCGCACGGATTTTGATTGTTCCGTGCGGTCTTTTTCGATTCTTATTTGGTTTCCTTTTTCCCGATCCGAAACAGACGCTTCAGAAGCGGGACGCAGAGCTTCGGGCTTTTCCAGATCACGACTTTCATGACGCACCTCGCCGTTGTCTTGGTTCATTCCAGAATATGCGGCGATTCGAAAAAAGGTGCGTCAGCGGCGGCTGGTGATGAGATATGCCATCCCCTCGACGGTGACCTCGGCAAATCCGCCCGTCACCTCGTTTGAAACGCCAAGGGAGGGATGCGCCCGGTCGAGCTCCGCCCGCTCGAGGGGGTACTTCGCCCCGCGGATCGTCGCGATGCAGCGCTCCGGCGCGATGAGCGAGAAATACCCGCCCTCGTTCTTTATCCAGACCTGCTCGTCCCGGATCGCGCGGATCGTGTTGTCCCCGTCGGTGAGGAGCGCATAAAGGCCCCTTTCCCGGAGCGCGGCGAGCAGGAAGAGATTCGAGAGCTCGTGATCGAGCCGTCCGCCCGTCCCACCGACGATGAGAAGATGCCGGAATCCCCGCGCTTCGGCATAGTCGACCGCGAGGACCGTGTCCGTCACGTCCTTCTCCGCCGGGACCCGAAAGATTTCGATGCCCTCGGGCAGGGGATCGGTGTACGAATCGAAATCCCCCATGAGGATGTCGGGCCGCACGCCGAGCGCCTGCGCGGTTTTCAGCCCGCTGTCCGCCGCGATGACGATCCCGCATTCCCGCGGCAGGCGCGCGCGCATCCGTTCGATATTGCAGTACCCGCCCGTGAAGATCAGCGCGATCCCTCGTTCTGACGTCGTTTCCATTCCGGCACGCTCCTTTGCTCTTCAAAAATCCGCACATAGCTCTCGTGGCGGCTCGCGGCGATCCCTCCGGCGTCCCGCTTGGCGATCACCGCGCATCCCTCCTCCCGGAGATGGGTGCATTTGGTGTAGCGGCACTTCCCGAGGCAGTCACCGAATTCCCGGAACGACGCCGCGAGCTCGTCGTAGGGGAAGAAGTCGAACCGGGTGAAGTCCAGCATGGAGAACCCCGGCGTGTCGGCGATCCAGAAGGTCCCGCCGTCCATGTCCATGGGCCAGAGCTCGACGTGCCGCGTCGTGTGGCGTCCGCGCTCGGTCTTGCGGCTGACCGTCCCCGTCGCGAGGCGCAAATCCGGGAAGAGCGTGGTCATGAGCGTGGACTTCCCTGCCCCGGACGCCCCGGCAAACGCGCCGCTCACATGACCTCCCGCCGGGCAGTCAAGCGCGCGGTCCCGTATGTACCGCCGGAGTGCTTCCACGCCCTCGCCCCGCGCCGCGGAGAGCAGGAACACCCGGTAGCCCGCCGTCCCGTAGATCCGGGCGATCTCCTCCGCCCGCGCGGGGTCGAGATCCGCCTTGTTCACGACGACGACCGTCTCGATGCCGTAGTTCTCCGCGATGACGGTCAGCTTGTCCGCCGTCAGGAGATCCGGCTCCGGCGCGGCGCAGGGGATCACGGCGAAGAGGACGTCGAGGTTGGCGACCGGGGGACGGATCATGAGGCTCCGCCGCTCCTCGACCGCGTCGATCACATAGTCTATGTCGACGCCGCGGTCCCGCTTATCCGGTCTCTTCATCCGGCTCCCGCCCCGGCGCGCGGGTTCTTCCTCCTCGGGGATCAAGGGTTCGCTCCGGTCCGCGTCGGTCGCGAGCTCCACCCGCACGTCGTCCCCGACCGTCGGCGAGAGCTTCTTCTGGCGCAGAATCCCCCGGGCGCGGCAGAGGATCTCCTCCTCCGGACGCTCCGTGAGGCGCACGCCGTAGAGGCCGCCGACGCCGCGTGTAACAATGCCGCGCATGCTTTCCTTCATCATGATATACAACAGCGGGGAGTACCCGTGAGATCCTCCCCGCTTTCCTTTCTGAATAGGGTTT
>CACZSA010000300.1 GCA_902783705.1 uncultured Ruminococcus sp. | reverse complement strand
TGGGGAGATTGCCACGTCAGGCGTCTCAGGACGCCTTCCTCGCAATGACAATGTTTTGTCTGAAAGGATATGAAAACTGGAACCCGGATTCAAATACAAAAAAGGGCTGTCGCATTTCTCCACTTTTGAGCGTTAATGCGACAGCCCCTTGCCATGCCGGGGAACAGTCAGCTCCCGCGACGCTGTTCGATGTACTCCCGCGGGGAGATGCCGAAGACGGAGCGGAACGCGCGGTTGAAGCTGCGGACCGAGCTGAATCCGCACTGCGCGCTGACGGCGGTGATGCTGCGCGTACCGTTCTGCATCAGCGGCATCGCGTTCATCACCCGGTAATTGCTGACGATGTCGGAATAGCTGCACGCAAAGGACGAATTGATGAACCCGGAGAGATAGTTGTACTGATAGCCGAGCGCGCGCGCCATCTCGTGCAGGGACATTTCCTCCTGATAGTGCGCGGCGACGTATTCGATGATTTTCAGCATCAGCGTTTCGTTCCGCCGCTCCGCCTCCTCCAGCCCGCATTCCGCGAGCGCGGAGCCGCAGAGCATGTTCAGCCGCCCGACCTGCAGAAAGCGGTTGACCTCGGTCAGATCGTCCGAGAGGAGCGCGGGATCGGGGTGAAAGAGGGAGGTTTTTAAGCGGGAACTGCGGGTGGCATTCGTGAAATCGGCGACATAATCGACGGAGAAGACGACCGTGACGCCTGCGGTCGGACCGGGATGCATGTATTCGTGCGGCTCGTTCGGCAGGATCAGGACGGCCTCGCCCGGATGGAGGAGATACTCCGTCCCCGAGACCGTGCACCGCATGACGCCCTCCGTGACGAGGTGGATCTCAAAGCTGTAATGCATGTGTTCCGGGTAGTCGAGATCGCGGTGGTGAAGGTACGAGAGCTGATTGGACGTCATGGACCGGTACGCTTCGTAGATCATGAGCGCCCTCCTTTTGGTTTGTTCGCTTGCTGATTATCATTATATCATGGATTGAACAGAATTGCAATAGCGGGCCGCGGAAAAGCGCAAACCTTGTCTTCCACCGCCAAAAATTGCGTTGACAATACCCGCTTTTTCCTCTATAATGGACCTGACATCCATGAACAAAAGAAAAGGAGAGGGGAGAATGGAGAAGAAAACCGTCCATATCCTGTTCATCGGAAACAGCCACACCTATTATAACGATATGCCGGAGAGCGTGCGCCGCCTTGCGGAGGAGGACGGCTGCCCCTGCCGCGTGACGATGATCGCGCACGGCGGATGGTTCCTCGCGCAGCATGCGGGCGAGCCGGACGTCCGCTTCGATATCCGGTACGGGCAGTATGACTATGTCGTCCTGCAGGAGCACGCGCACCCCTTCGGTCCGATCGAGAAATTCCGCGACGCGGCGTCCACCCTGTGCGCGTGGATCCGGGAGGCGGGGGCGGTCCCCGTGCTCTACGGGACCTGGGCGCAGAAATCCGAACCGGAGATGCAGAAACTCATGAACCGGACGCACCGGGAGATCGCCGCGCAGAACGACGCGCTCCTCGCACCCGTCGGCGAGCGGTGGCAGGCATACCGGGACGCGCACCCGGACACGGAGATGTACTGGGAGGACGGAGCGCACGCCTCGCCCGCCGGATCCGCCTTCGCCGCGTCGGTGATCTGGGAGACGGTGAAGGGCGACCTCGAGAAGCGCGCACGCTGAACCGAAAATACGAATACCATTCAGGAGGGAAATCCTATGTTTGATTATCAGAATCCCGCGCTGTCCGTACAAGAACGGGTCGCGGACCTGCTCAGCCGGATGACGCTCGCGGAAAAGGCGGCGCAGACCTGCATGATGCGCGGCGTGGAATACGCGACGAAGCCCGATCCGCGCCAGCATTGCAGCGTCGAGCCCGACACGGAGTTCGACTGGGACCGCCTCGCCGCCGATTTTGACGAGGACGGCATCGGCTTCATCCACGACATGTACTCCACCCCCGTACCGTTCAACAAGATCCAGAAGTATTTCATCGAGCATTCGCGCCTCGGGATCCCCGTCATCTTCACGGGCGAGGCCCTGCACGGCATCAGCGGCGTGCGCGGAACGGTCTTCCCGTGCCCGCTCAACTTCGGCGCGACCTTTGATCCGGAGCTCGTGCACGAAGTCGGCGAGGCGATCGGACGGGAGACGCGCGCCCTCGGCATGTACGAGATTCTCGCCCCGAACCTCGACGTGGCGCGGGAATCCCGCTGGGGCCGCATCGAGGAGACCTTCGGCGAGGACACGTATCTCTCCTCCCGGATGGCGGCGGCAATCGTCTCCGGCGAGCAGAAGGGCGACATTTCCCGTCCGGACGCCGTCATCGCCGAGCCGAAGCACTACTGTGTCCACGGCATCGCGGAAGGCGGGACGAACTGCGCTCCGGCGCGCGCGGGACGGCGTGAGGTCGAGAGCTCGTATCTTCCGGTCTTCGAGGCCGGGATCTGCGAGGGCGGCGCGTACAACGTCATGGTCAGCTACAACTGCGTCGACGGCGATCCGCTCATGTGCTCCGAATGGTACCTCAAGGATGTTCTGAAGGACCGCTTCCAGTTGAAGGGCTACGCGCGTTCCGACTGGGGCGGCGTCGGGCGTCTGAAACACACATTCCACATGGTTGAGACCGACGAGGAGGCCATCGGGCTCGCGATGCGCAACGGCCTCGACGTGCAGGGCTGCGACTATGACCCGACGTTCTGGAAAAAGTCCGTCATCGCGCTCGTGGAGGCGGGAAAGCTCACGATGGAACGCCTCGACGACATCGTGTCCCGCGTGCTCCGCGTGAAGTTCGAGCTCGGGCTCTTCGATCATCCCTATACGGACGAGCACCTCTGGGAGAGCGTCATCCGCTGCGAAAAGCACCGTGAGGTCTCGCATGAGGTCGCAAGGAAGTCCGTCGTCATGCTGAAAAACAACGGCGTCCTGCCGCTGAAAAAGGATCTCCGCTCCGTCGCGCTCATCGGTCCGTCGTCCGCCGCGCAGAAGATCGGCGGGTATTCCTCGACGCCGCAGTTCGAGATCCCCTCGGTTTATGAGGAGCTGAAGGCCGCGCTCGGCGAGGGCGTGACGGTCCGACAGTGCAACGGCTGCGCGATCACCTACGACAAGAAGCAGCCCCGCGTGGTCGACGGACAGCCGCACCTCTATTCCGAGGGCGAGGACGAAATCGCCGACGAAATGGACGAGGCCGTCTCCATTGCCTCGACCTGCGACGCGGTGATCTTCATCGGCGGCGACAACACGATCACGAGCGGCGAAGGACGCGACCGCTGCGAGCTGACCCTGAACGGACGCCAGCGCGAGCTGATCGAACGGCTCGCAGAGCTCGGCAAGCCGCTCGTCCTGGTGCTTGAGAACGGCAAGCCGCTCGAGATCTCCCGCGAGAACGAGATCTGCGACGCGATCCTCATGGCGTTCTACGGCGGCGAATCCGGCGCGCGGGCCATCGTCGAGGTGCTGACCGGAGCCGTCAATCCCTCCGGACGCCTGCCGATCTCCCTGCCGCGCTCTTCCACCCGGATCCCGTGCTATTATTCCATGCTGCCCGGAGGCGCGCCGGACTTCCTCGAAGGGCCGAAGAACGCGCTGTTCCCGTTCGGCTATGGCTTGAGCTACACGCAGTTTGAATATTCGAATCTCGAAATCGATCAGCTCGCGGACCGTCATTTCATGGTGCACTGTTATGTGAAGAACACCGGCTCCATGGACGGTGACGAGGTCGTGCAGCTCTACATCGACGACACGGAGGGCTCCGTCGTGCGCCCGCCGATGCTCCTCAAGGAGTTCAAGCGCATCCACCTCAAGGCTGGGGAAGAGAAGCCCGTATTCTTCCCGCTCACGCCGCTGTCCTTCCGACTGATGGACATCCATTACGAATGGAAGGTGGAGCCCGGACGGTTCCGCATCCTCGTCGGCGCAGGCTCGCGCGATATCCGCCTCGAAGGGGAGATCACGATCACGAAATAACGAAAAATCCGGCGATTCTGCATTTTTCGACGCAATCCGGTTGACGCGGCGGCCCGTGCGTGGTATAATCTTTGAAGGCCAAAGAATATCACGCATGGGAGTCTGACATGGAAAAAGCCGCAGTGACCGATACGATCCGAACAGAAACAAAAACAGGGGCGGGGAAATACGCCGTGACGGTGCTTGCCGTTATCGCGGTCCTCGCCCTTTGTGCCGCCTCGCTCCTCGGCGGGGAGATCGCCCTCTCCGACGTCCAGCGCGGCACCCTTCGCATCCTCGCGATCGTCTGCGGATGCAGCGTTCTCTATTGCTTCATCATCGGCGAGATCGCGCAGAACTTCTCGCAGATGGACAAGCTCTGGAGCCTGCTGCCCATCGTCTACACGTGGATCATCACGGTCCGCGGGGGATTCCGTCCCCGTCTGATCGCCGCCGCACTGGTCGTCACCGCATGGGGGATCCGCCTGACCGTCAACTTCGCCCGCAAAGGGGCGTACCGATTGAAATTCTGGACGGGGAACGAGGACTACCGCTGGTCGATCGTCCGCGCCAATCCCGTCTTCCGCCATCGAATCGCATGGACCCTGTTTGACCTCTTCTTCATCAGCTTCTATCAGAACGTCCTCGTCCTCGCGATCTGCCTGCCCGCCCTCGCCGCCATGGAGTCGGACGCGCCGCTCGGGTGGATCGATTTCGCCGCTGTCGCCTTCGCGGTTTTCTTCCTCGTTCTTGAGACCGCCGCGGATGAGCTGCAATGGAAATTCCATGAGGAGAAAAAACGTCTCCTTGCGGATGGGAAGAGCCTCTCCGAGCTTCCGATGCCCTACCGCCTCGGCTTCAATACCTTCGGGATCTGGGCGTGGATGCGGCACCCGAACTACCTCGGCGAGCAGGGGATCTGGCTGTCCCTGTACTTCCTCGCGGTCGGCGCGGGTGTTTCGTATCACGGCCTCTTCCATTGGTCCGCCGCAGGTCCGCTCCTCCTCGTGCTCCTCTTCATCGGGAGCTCCGCGCTGGGCGAATCGATCTCCGCGAAGAAATACCCCGCTTACGCTGCCTATATCCGGCAGGTGTGGAAATACCTGCCCGTGCGCCGTTTCCATCCGGAGACGGATGGGGAAGGGTAATACCTCCGAAACCAAAGAGGGAACGGATTTTGAACCGCTCCCTCTGTTTTTTTTTATTCTTCTTTCAGCTCGACGGCCTTCTGCTTCCGCAGGACCCGGACAGACGTGATCTTCTCCTCGCCGGAGAGATCCGCCGCGCATCGGATCTCGCGGCCGTTCCAGTCGGTGATCACGTCGATGGCGCGGAGCCCGATTGCCTCCGCCGGGGATCCCGCCTCCACCGCGAGGACCAGCGCGCCGCGATGCTCCGCCGTCCCATAGACCGACATTTCCCCGTCCGTCTCGATATCCCGGACCTCGAGCCCGAGACCTGCGAGCAGCACATGGGATGAGCCGTTCGCTTCGGATGCCGGCACCGCGACGCGCGGGATCACCGGCACGGGCGCGATGGCCCGCAGAGGCGCGTACCGGACGCCGAACTCCGCGGGGAAGTCCTCAAATCCCGGCACATCCACCGGGCGGAAATCCCCCTTCTCCGGCGCGCGGAACCGGATGGAACGCCGGAGAGAATGCGCGTCCTGACCGGAAACCTCGGCGAGCGCGTCGGCGGGCTCCGTTTCCCCTTCCGGGAGGGCGGGATCGAAGAGGATATTGTCGTCGATCCGCTTGCCCCAGCGCTCCGGCATTCCGTAAGGGGAGTACGGCGCGAAGAAGATGTTCCCCTCCGCCGTGTCGCCGCTTTCGGGATACCAGACGTGCACATGCAGGGTGTTCCCGACGCAGATGTTGTGCCGCACCGTGCGGAAGAAGCCCTCCCGCAGCTTGATTCCGCCCGCGAGGCAGAGATTTTCCTCGATCAGGCAGCAGGAGGAGCCGTCGTCGAGGTCGATGTCCCAGCCGCGGTCGCAGCGGAAGCGGTTCCGGGCGAGGACGTTCGGCGCGGTCATGTCGAGGGCGGCGTACTGTCCGGCATCCCGGTCGTCGAGGCCTTCGAGGTGCCAGTATCGGTCGCGTCCCCACGAATTGAAGCTCCCGTGGTCCCCGGTCTCCCGGACGGTGTCGAAGACGTCGCAGCCCTCGATCCGGTGACCGCCGAAGGTCCCCTCGGAGATGTTGATCCCCGCGCGCGAGGTGCGGCAGACCGTGCAGTTGCGGACGGTGATCCGCGCCGCCATGGAGATCTCGACGCCCGTCGCCTGCTTCTCTGTCAGCCCGACGCGCTCGATCAGGCAGTCCTCGACGAGCCCGTCCCGGGGGTAGTTCTCCGATTTCGGACCGGGCGTTTTGTCGATTTCATCGAGCGTCTGCGTCTCGTTGTATTCAAAGAGCGGCGAGCGCACGGCATCCGGATGACCGACGAAGCACACGCCCGACGCACCGGTCTCGGAGATCCGCGTCCGCGTGACGGCGATCTCCGACGAATGCCCGTCGACAAACACGCCGTTTGAGCCGATGTCCTCGAGAACGCAACGGTCGACCGAACACCGGGCGCTGTCCCGGAAGACGAGCGCGCCGCCGCGGTAGATCGTCCAGTCGCTGCGCAGAAGGGGCTCCTTCGTCTTCATGAACGTGCGGACCGTGCGCCCGAAGGAGAGGTTCTCAAAGCTGATCCCCTCGCATCCCCGGATGTCGAAGAACCCTTCGGAAACGGCGGCCTCCGCCTCGTCGAGATCGTCCCCCGGGAAGAGCCGCACGACGACGCGCATCCGCTTTTCATCGAAGAACCACTCGCCCGGCTCCGTCATCTCCTCGCGGATGTTCTCGGCATAGCGGTATTCGTCGTGCATCCCCATCTGCCGGTTGTTCTGCCACCCGCCCGAGAGCAGGAGCGATCCGTCCGGTGCCTTCCCGTCGATCCGGTAGGAGAATCCGCCCCAGAGGTGTTTGTGCATCGCGTGGATATACCCGCCCGCGGGATCGGACCACGCCTTCGTCTTCTCCGGCAGGATGCAGTCCGCCGCATAGCCGCCGAAGGGCGCGTCCGGATCGGTCCGCTTCGGATAGCGTGCCATCTCATACCGCCGACTGCCGACGTAAAAGCCGTCCGCCGGATGGGGAACGGGCGCGGAGAAGACGCCGGGCTCCTCCTCGGTGAAATTCGCGCGGGAGAGGGCGACCGTCCCCCGCAGGACTGCGCCGTCCTCGCCGACGAAGCGGATATTGCGCCGCCCCTCGATCCGGATCGGCTCGGTGAAGCGGTGGATGCCCGCCGGAATGCGGATTACGGTGTTGTCCCGGAAGTTCTGAAAAAGATGCATGATTGTCCTCCCTGTGCGCCGGATGAGCGGCCTGTTTTCCCCATTATACCAGATCGCCGGGGAGGACGCAAGGGGAAAATCGGGATCGGCGGGCAGATTCAGCGATGCTCCGCCAGCCAGATAGAGACGCGGGACTGGATCTTCTTCGCGCAGTCCTCGGCGGAGCCGACACCGGAGAAATAGGCGGAGATCTCCTCCTCGATGATGTCGCTGATTTCCGGGGAGAGCCTCTCCGTCAGCGGATATCCGGCGTCGTTGTCGAGAAACGCCTCGAAGCGCGCGAAATCCTCCGCGGTCGGGATGCTGATCCAGCCAGGGCTGTCGAGGTCGTCAGGCGTCGGACAGTTCCCGTCCGGCGCTTGTTTGCCGGAACCATGCCTGCCCGTTTCTGTGAGCCGAAGGATCTTGTAATTCAATGAACGACCGATATATTTATTGCGTATTTGCAGTATTTTCTCCAAAAACAATAGCCGCTTCCGAAACTCCCGCTGAAAAGCGAAGGGCAAAACAGAACTGCATCATCTCGACCGAGGAGCAGGCTCCAAGAAAAAAAG
>CACZSA010000299.1 GCA_902783705.1 uncultured Ruminococcus sp. | reverse complement strand
GCCTGGAGATTCCTAAGAGGACCCGGCCCGAGGGTCCTCTTAGGTCCCGTCCGGAAGGACAAAAAAACTTTCGACTTGGTCGATCCAAAATCCGCAAGCGCCAGCGCGCAACCTGAAAGAAAATTTTCAATAAACCCCAGATTTCCCAAAGAAATTCTATAAAATCTATTGACAAAGATTTTAAATTCTCATATAATAGGAGATACCCCGGCGGGCGGGCCCGCGCCTGCTCCCGGCGGATCTCTTCACGAGGTGCCCTTTTCATGCCCGAATATATCTCCGTCCGCGGCGCGCGGATGAATAACCTCAAAAACATCGACGTCGACGTCCCGCGGGACAAGCTCGTCGTCTTCACCGGCCTCTCCGGCTCCGGCAAGTCCTCCCTCGCGTTCGATACGATCTACGCCGAGGGTCACCGCCGCTTCGTCGAATCCCTCTCCTCCTACGCCCGCATGTTCATCGGGCAGCTCGACAAGCCGAACGTCGACTCCATCGAAGGGCTCTCCCCCGCCATCTCCATCGACCAGAAGACCACGTCGAAGAACCCGCGCTCGACCGTCGGCACCGTGACGGAGATCTACGACTATCTCCGCCTCCTGTACGCGCGCCTCGGGGTCCCGCACTGCCCCGTATGCGGCCGCGAGATCCGGCAGACCTCCGTCGATACGATCCTCGATTCGCTCATGGAGCTCCCCGAGGGGACGCGCTTCATGGTCCTCTCCCCGGTCGTGCGCGGAAAGAAGGGACGGCAGGAGAAGATCTTCGCCGACGCCAAGAAGAGCGGCTTCGTGCGCGTCCGCGTCGACGGAATCCTCTACGACCTGAACGAGGAGATCGCCCTCGACAAGAACCAGCGGCACACCGTGGAGCTCGTCGTCGACCGCCTCGTGATGAAGGAGGGGCTCCGCTCCCGCCTCACGGACTCGGTCGAGACGGCCCTGCGCGAATCGGACGGCTCGCTCACCGTCGTCACCGTTCCCCGGGACGGCGAGGAGGCGCGGGAGCTCGAATTCTCGACGAACTACGCCTGCCCGGAGCACGGGATCTCCTTCCCCGAGCTCGAGCCGCGCATGTTCTCCTTCAACAATCCCTTCGGCGCGTGCCCGACCTGCTCCGGTCTCGGCGTGCTCCGCTCGGTCGATCCGCGCAAGATCATCCCGGACGACAGCCTCTCCCTGCGCGAGGGCGCGATTCAGGTCAACGGCTTCAAGACCCTCGAGGAGGCCTCGTGGAACGGACCGCTCGTGAAGGCGGCGATCGAAAAATACGGCGCGACGCTCGACATGCCGATCCGCGACTACCCGAAGGCCGCGCGGGACGTCCTCCTCTACGGCTCCTCCGACACCTTCACGGTCGACCGCACCTTCGGCAACCGCGTCAATCACGTGACGACGACCTTCGACGGCATGATCAAGCTGATCGAGGACCGCGCCCAGCCCGGCGGATGGGAGGCCGAATACTACGAGCAGTTCCTCACGGACCGCGACTGCCCGGACTGCCACGGCGCGAAGCTGAATCACGAGGCCCTCGCCGTCACGGTCGGGGGGAAGAACATCCACGAATTCTGCAAAATGTCCGTCACCGATTCCCTCGCGTTCACGAAGGCCCTCTCCTTCACGCGGACGGAGATGCAGATCGCGCGGGAGATCCTCAAGGAGCTGAAATCCCGCCTCGGGTTCCTCGTCTCGGTCGGACTGGACTATCTCTCCCTCGCGCGGAAATCCGCCACCCTTTCCGGCGGCGAAGCCCAGCGCATCCGGCTCGCGACGCAGATCGGCTCCTCCCTCGCGGGGGTGCTCTACATCCTCGACGAGCCGTCGATCGGCCTGCATCAGCGGGACAACGGCAAGCTCATCGCGACGCTCAAAAGCCTGCGCGACCTCGGCAACTCGGTGATCGTGGTGGAGCACGACGAGGAGACGATGCAGTCGGCGGACTATATCGTCGACATCGGCCCCCGGGCGGGCATCCACGGCGGCGAGGTCGTCGCGGCGGGCACCCCCGCAGAGGTGGCGGCGAACCCCGATTCGATCACGGGCGCGTACCTCTCCGGGCGTCGGTCCATCCCGGTGCCGAAGATCCGGCGGGCGGGGAACGGGCACTTCGTGAAGATCGTCGGAGCGCGGGAGAACAACCTCAAAAACATCGACGTCGAGATCCCGCTCGGGTGCTTCGTCTGCGTGACGGGCGTCTCGGGGTCCGGGAAATCCTCGCTCATCAATTCGATCCTCTACCGCTCCCTCGCGCATACGCTCAACCGCGCGGCGACCTTCCCCGGCGATCACGACCGGATCGAAGGCGCGGAGGCGCTCGACAAGATCATCGCGATCGACCAGTCCCCGATCGGGAGGACGCCGCGCTCCAACCCCGCAACCTACACGGGACTGTTCACGGACATCCGCAATCTGTTCGCACAGACGCCCGGTGCGAAGATGCGCGGCTACTCCGGCGGGCGGTTCTCGTTCAACGTGCGCGGCGGGCGGTGCGAGGCCTGCGAGGGCGACGGCGTGAAGAAGATCGAGATGCACTTC
>CACZSA010000298.1 GCA_902783705.1 uncultured Ruminococcus sp. | reverse complement strand
TGGGGCCGGGAAAGTCCAGAGAGGGCCCGACCCGAGGGTCCTCTCTGGTCCCGTCCGGAAGGACAAAAAAGCGTCGGATCTGCAAGATCCATTATCCGCAAGCGTCAGCGCGCAGACGGAATGCGCGATTCAGCGCGCGCATCACGGGGAAAAGATGCGCGCTTATCTCCTCCCGGACATGCGCCGGATCCTCTTTTCCCGCAAAGCGGCCTTGATGAACACATACAGAATCGACAGCACGATGATCGCCGCGATCGTCCCCTTGAAAAACCGGCTGTGCGTGAACTCCGTCACCCTCTCGAGGAAGTACAGAAATTCGCTCCGCGTCACGCTCGCCGTCGTCACGAGCGGCACCGCCCCGATGATCTCCCCGTCGCAGAGGACCGTCACCGAGCCCGCCTCCGCGCCCGCTTCGATCGGGGCGTTCAGCGCGTCCGCCGTCGTGTTGTACGAGTATTTCACCGCCTCGTCGAGGTTCGTCGCCGTCGGGAGGTACACGTAGAGCGCCTCCTTCGGCACCAGCGTCACGAAATCCACCGTCGACGACAGCCGCACCGGAAGCTCGCAGATCACCTGCGACGGGAGGAGGACCGCCCGGTATCCGTAGGCGTCAAATACCCAGTCGAACATCCGGCGTCCGTTCACGTAGCTGTAAAAGAACCCCTCGTATTCCTCCGCGCCGAGGACGACCGCGAGATACGTCAGCCCGCTCTCCTCGTCCTTCGCCACCGCCGCGAGGTTGTAGCCGCCCTGCGCCGTCGCGCCCGCGTTCAGGCCCACGACCGCGTCGTAGATGTACCCCGTGCTGTAATACTTCGAGATCATCGCGTTCCGGTTGAAAATGACGCGCTCTTCCGAGAGATTCGTCGCCGGCATCGTGTATTTCTGCTGCGACGTCATGTCCACGAGGCCCGGCACCGCGTAGCATGCCTTCGCCACGTCCGCCACGTCCGCCGCCGTCGTCGTCATCTTCGGGTCGTGCATGCCCGTGACGTTCGTGTAGACCGAGCTCACGAGTCCGAGCTCCGCCGCCTTTTCGTTCATGCGCTCGACAAAGGCCGCCGTGGAGCCCGCCGCCGCGTGCGCGAGGATGATCGCCGCGTCGTTCGCGGAATTCACGAGCATGCAGTTGAGCATCTGCTCCGCCGTGACGATCTCGCCCTCGTAGAAGTCGATGCTGTTGCCCGTCACCTCGGCGAGCATCGCGGCGGTCACGGTGATCGGCGTCCCGAGATTGTCCCCGAACGCGTCGAAGGCCACGAGCGCGGTCATGAGCTTGACCGAGGAGCCGGGGAACGCGCGGTCCCGGGACTTGTATTCGTAGACGGTTTGATCGTTTTCAAAGTTATAGAGCACCGCCGCCGAGCATCGCTCCACGTCCGGCTGGCTGTCTTCCGCCGCCGTCGAGGGGAGCGCGAGGATCGGGATGAGGAGGAGCAGGCACAAAAGACCCGCGGCAAGGCGGGCAGGGAGGCGTTTGTTCGCTTTCGTGTGGTGGTTTTTCATGGCGTTGTATGTTCAATTTCTTTTTGAAATGGAGTGAGCGTAATCAATAAAGGGATCCGCAGTATGCGGTACACAGGAGTCCGGCGATTGCTCCATCAGGTGCATCCGCACCGTTTGTACCCTCTCATCAGTCACTGCGTGACAGCTTCTCCCCCATTGACATGGGGAAGAAGCCTTGCATTTGTGCAGCTGACTGCGCAAACGAACCGGCTTCAATACTGTCATGGAGTGCGGTGCACCTCATCAGCCGTTGCACGAATGTGAGGCTTCGTCCCCGCGAAGTGGACTGATGAGGGGGAACGATGGGGAATGGATCGCTGAATTGAAGGAGACTTCTATAATATTGGTGATAGCTGCCCAAAGACAGCGCACTCTCCTAATAAGCCTTCCCCCTCCGTGGGGAAGGTGCCCCGATAGGGGCGGATGAGGGGAATCAAACGGGCTGTGATCGCTTGATCTTTATAAGAGCAACTCCCCCGGGTACCCCTCCATCAGGCGGGCCTGTCCGGGTACGGCGGATTCCGTGTCCACGGCGATGGCGGCCTTCAGCTCCTCGAGCGAGCCGAATTTCCGCTCCGGGCGCAGGAATTCCCCGAGCCATACGACGAGCGGACCGCCGTATTCGCCGTCGGGTTCCCAGCCGCAATCGCCGCTCACGTGCGTCTCGAGCGTCACGTCTGAGACGTCCGCGTTCACCGTGGGCCGGGAGCCGAGGTTCGAGACCGACGGACAAAGGATCCGCTCCTCTCCCCGCGCGAGCAGGGAAACCGAGGCATAGACCCCGTGCGGCGGCGCGATCTTGTCCTCGGGGAGCCGCTGATTGAGCGTGGGCCAGCCGATCGTGCGTCCGATCCGGTGTCCGTGCCGGACGGGAGAGGCGACCGGGTAGGGGTGACCCATGAGGCGGGCGGCCTCGTCCATTTGGCCCTCGGTGACAAGTGCGCGGATGCGGGTGGAGGAGATCGGCTCGTCCCCGTCGGTCACGGGCGGGCATACGGCGGCGCGGATCCCGGCCTGTCCCGCAAAGCGGCAGAGATCGTCCGGGGTGCACGACGCGCCCGCGCCGAAGGTGAAATTGAAGCCGCAGACCACCGCGCGCGGGCGGAAGGCGGCGACGAGGCGGTCGAAGAAAAACGTCTCGCCGGGGAGGGCGCGGATCTCGGCGAAGTCCTCAAACACGCACGCGGACGCGCCGCAGAGACGGAAAAGGACCCGCTTTTCGTCCTCGGTCGTGAGGCACGCGCGGTGCAGGCCCGAGAGGGACCACACGACGACGGGCGCGGGATCGGCGGGGCTGGCGGGATCGGATTCCCGGGCGAGGGAGAGGGCGGCGTCGAAGAGCGCGCGGTGACCGCGGTGGACGCCGTCGAAGCTGCCGAGGACAAAGACCGCGCCCGCGGGGATCTCCCCCGGGGATACGGCGGATCCCGGCACAAACTGTTCGGGGTCGGACACCCCGGCGAAGGAGTAGCATCTCATGGAGAATGATGAATTACGAATTATGAATTAAGAATGAAGAATACAGCCGCGGCGGGCTTTCCGGACGGGGAACAGACGCTTTTCGCTCCCGCTGCGGACCCGCTCAATAAATTTTCAGCGCGAAGACGGGGCAGACCTTGGTGCAGTAGCCGCAGCGGACGCACTTCCGGTCGTCGGGGCGGGCGCGGAGCTTCGGGGCGGCGGTCTCGATCCCGGCATCCCGGGCAAACGCCGCCGAGAAATCCCCGGCAAAATCGGCGGATGGATCGGATTCCTCCTCCGCGGGCACGAGCGACAGAGCACCGGACGCACAACGCCGGACGCACGCGCCGCAGCCCTCGCAGTATTCCTCGACGTGCAGGGTGCGGTGAATGTGCGAGAGGGCGGCCCGGTCCTCCGGAGAGAAGGAACCGGATTCGAGGAAGCGCAGGTTCGCGTCGACCTCGGCCTTCGACTGCATCCCCACGACGAGGGCGTCGACGAAGGGCTGATCGAGGACGAACCGGAGCGCGTCCTCCGCCGAATCCGCGAGGTGACCGCCGCCGAGGGCCTTCATGCCGTAGATCCCGACGCCGCGTTCGTGCAGCAGGGCGAGGGCGGAGGCCATGTCGTCGGCCGTCCCGTCCGCGATGCCGATCCCGGCCTTATTGAAGAGCGGATGGCAGAGGTCGACCGTGAGTCCCTCGTCGGCGAGGCGCAGGAGACCGCGGACCAGCGCGACGTGGTGGGTGGACGCGCCGACGGCCCGGATGACGCCCCGCTCGCGGTATTCGAGGAGGGTGTCGAGCGCCTCCCGGTGACCGCGGAGGGTGTCGTAGCTCTCCTGTTCGTGCAGAAGGAAGCAGTCGATCACGTCGCGTCCGAGGGCTTCCCGCGCCTCCTCGACGGCCCGGATGGCGAGCTCGCGGCTGTAGGCGTAGGTCTTGGTGGAGACGACGACCGAATCGGGGTCGCGGCAGAGTTCAAGTGCGCGGCGGAGGAGGGGATAGTTCTCGTAATACTGGGCGGTGTCGACGAAATTGATCCCCGCGTCAAAGGCATAGGCGAGAACACCGGCGGCCTCATCGGGCGGGAGAGCGCGCTGCATCGCCGAGACGGTGAGCGAGCCGATTCCGAGGCGGGTGACGGGCGGCAGGCGTGGGGAGAGGGTGATTTTCGGGAGCATCCGGGTCAGATTCCGAGGTATTCCTTGAGGAGCGCGGCCATGAGCTCGTCCCGGTCGATGCGGCGGATGAGCCCGCGGGCGTTCTTGTAGTTGGTGATATAGGTCGGGTCCTCGGTGAGAACGTAGCCGACGAGCTGGTTGATGGGGTTGTATCCCTTCTCGCTGAGGGCGTCGTACACCGTGCGGAGGAGGGCTTTGCGTTCGCGGTCGCGTTCCTCTTCCTTGATGGAGAAGGTGATGGTCTTGCTCATTTCGTCTTTCATGGGCACCTCCGTTCGCCGGAGAGCTGCGCGCGCGCCGCGGGTCCGGATTGCCTTTTGAGCAGCCTGTCCGGAGCCGGGGAATCGCGCCGCCGCGTGGGCGAACTAAAAAATCTTTCAGGATATATTATATCAGGGAGACGTGTAAAATGCAAGGGGGGGAGGGGGGATTTTAAGCAAAGTTTCATTTTCCGCGTGAAGCGGAAGGGCGGTGCCCGGAGACAAATGGCGGGCTCGTCTGCACAAGCCCGCGGATGCAGTTGTGTTTCGCGCTGCGCGCTTACGCTTGCGGATGATGGATCTTGCAGATCCGACGCTTTTTTGTCCTTCCGGACGGGACCTAAGAGGACCCTCGGGCC
>CACZSA010000297.1 GCA_902783705.1 uncultured Ruminococcus sp. | reverse complement strand
GGCCGGGAAAGTCCAGAGAGGGCCCGGCCCGAGGGTCCTCTCTGGTCCCGTCCGGAAGGACAAAAAAACAATGGATCTGCAAGATCCATCATCCGCAAGCGCAAGCGCGCAAGCTGCACGA
Source organism: uncultured Ruminococcus sp. (assembly GCA_902783705.1). GTDB lineage: Bacteria > Bacillota > Clostridia > Oscillospirales > CAG-272 > UMGS1696. The sequence continues at coordinate 3,434 of CACZSA010000297.1, read as the reverse complement.
AATAACAAAAAGCGCACATGACGGGGAAAACATGTGCGCCTCCATTTTATTCCATCGGTTCCACTTCTATTTTCATTCTCGTGTACTGCAAATCCGCCCCGAGGAGCTCGACAAAGTATTCGAGCTCCAGCAGGCCGCCGTGGAGATACGTCATCCCCTCCGTCGAGCACCGCCGCCCGACCACCGCCAGCTCGAAGACCGCGTACGGCGTCTGATAGGCCGTCACGTGCCGCACGCCCGGCTCGCAGACGATCATCGACGAGATCGGCCCGAACCGCGAAATGCTCACCACATCCGGGCGGTGCGAGTTGAACGAGATCACCGTCCGCGCGCCCTCCATCGGCTCGACCTCCTCGTAGGAGACCGCAATCTCGAGCGAGCCGTCCGGGAGGATCCGCTTCTCCATGAAGCCCGACGTCCGCGCGATGTAATCGTCGTCGTCGTATTCTTCCCCCTTCGCTTCCGCCAGGATCGCGCTCAGCTTCTCGAGCAGCACGTCCAGCTCCTCCTTCGACACCGGCGCGTCCGAATCGTCGTCTTCGGCCCCCTCCGGATCGTCCGGGTCGTCCGGGTCGTCCTCCGGCGGGAAGCCGTAGCCGTCCGTATCCCGGTCGATCATGTCGTCGATCGCGTATTCCAGCGCCTCCGGGTACTTCTCCGGCGTGATCCCCTCGTCCTCGTCCGACGGATAGGACTTGTTCTCCACATACCGGTACGCGTCCCACGCCTCGCGGGATCCCTGCGCGCCGAACAGCGACGGCGGCGTGTCCCCGTCGTATCCGAACAGGGGCGCGACCATCGACTGCCGCGCGGTGATCTTGATCCGCACGGGACGCCCCGCCTCCGTGAAATGCATCGTTTCCTCAGGCATGTTCTTCTCCTTCCGTTTCATCCGTCTCCGCCGTCCGGCCTCTCGCCCGCTCCGCCTGCTCCGCCAGCTCCGCCCGCGCACGCGCCTTCGGGAACATCACGACGCAGGCCGGGACGAGCAGCACGCACGCCGCGATCCACGCCGCCGGATTCGCGCAGCAGATCGCCTCAAAGCCGTAGGTCTTCGCGAACACGAGGGCCACAACGCCCCGCGCCGCCATCTCAAACGCCCCCGCGAACATCGCCGTCACGCCGTACTCCATCCCCTGCAGGGAGAAGCGGCAGACGGTCAGCACGCCGAGGGGTATGTAAAACAGGCAGTTCACCCGCAGAAAATGCCGGATCACCGCGAGCAGCTCCCCGAGCATCGGCTCCGCCCGGTCGAGGAAGATCAGCGAGAGATACGACCCGCCGAAATACATGAAAACGCCCATCGCGACGCTGTACACGCATGCCACGAGCATCGCCCCACGGAAGCCCGCCTTCACCCGGTCGTACCGCCCTGCGCCGATGTTCTGCCCGATGAAGGTCGAGATCGTGACGCCGAGCGTGCCGAACGGCAGATGCACGAACGACTGCACCTTGTTCGCCGCCGTGACCGACGCGATCACCGTCGAGCCGAGGCCGTTCACCGCCGCCTGAATGAGCACCGACCCGATCGCCGTGATCGAATACTGCAGCGCCATCGGCAGGCCGGAGAGGATGAGCCGCCCCGCGATCCGATAATCAAACCGCCGCTCCTCCGTGCTCATGCGCAGCTCGGGATAGTTGCGGAGGATGTAGACGAAGCAGATCACCGCGGACACGGTCTGGGCCGCCACGGTAGCGATCGCCGCGCCGCCGACGCCCATCCCGAAGCCGCCGACGAGCGTGAGGTCCAGCGCGATGTTGAGGCAGCAGGAAAAGACGAGCACATAGAGCGGCGTCCGGCTGTTCCCCATCGCGCGCATCAGCCCGGCCTGCGTGTTGTACGCGACTGTCGCGGGGATCCCGGCGAAGATCACGCGCAGATACGCGAACGAATCGCCGTAGATGTCCGGGGGAAAATCCATCGCCGTGAGGATGCGCCCGAGCAGGAGGGACGTGGACGCCGTGAGGAGGAAGGCCGCGCCGATGCCGAGCCAGACGATGTTCGCGACGCACCGCCGCAGAAGGGTCCGGTTCCCCGCGCCGAAAGACTGCGCCGCCGGGATGCAGAAGCCCGCGCAGATCCCGTCGACAAAGCCGATGACGAGGAACGTGACGGATCCGGTGGCCCCGACGGCGGCGAGCGCGCCCGTTCCGACGAGCTTTCCGACCACCGCCGCGTCCGCCATGTTATAGAACTGCTGCATGATGTTCCCGAGCAGGATCGGCAGGCAGAAACGCAGCATCAGCGGGAGAATGGGCCCGCGGGTGAGATCGAGGGTTTTCTTTCGGGTAGTTTCCATATTCTTTATCCATGGGGAAGGAACAGGCGGCAGGCGCGTCTTCCTTCCTGCTTTTTACTTTTTCCCTTTTGCATGCTCTTCTCTCGCCTTGAGCACATTGTATCCGATCACGCCGATGACGACGATGAGCGCGCCGGCGAGGGACAGAGGGCCGATGGTCTCGTGGACGATCAGCGCGACCCAGATCGGGTTGAGGATGGGCTCGATCATCGAGATCAGCGAGGCGGTGAGCGGCGGGGTCGAGGTGAGGCCCTCCGCCATGAAGACGTACGCCGCGCCGAACTGCACGAAGCCGATCGCGAGGACGCCGAGCACCGCGCCTCCGGTCCACTCCACGGCGGGCGAGAGGAGCCACGGCATCCCGACGACGGCGCCGAAGACGCAGCCGAAGAAGACGGAGGAGAGGTTGTCCGCGCCGTCCCACTGCTTCATCATGAAGACGAGCGCCCACGTCACGCCGGAGAGCACGGCGAGGAGATTGCCGACGAGCGCGCCGCCCCCGAGCGAATCGAGGAAGAAGAGCACGACGCCGCAGAGGAGCAGCAAGGTCGCGCCGATGTCGATCTTCGTCGGGCGGACCCGAAAGAAGGCCCACATGAAGAGGATGATATAGATCGGGGCGGTGTACTGGATGAGGATGGCGTCGGCGGCGGTGGTCATCTTCGTCGCGAGGACGTAGAGCGTGGACGTCGCGCCCATGGCGAAGCCGCCGAAGAGGGTCGCCCGGTTGACGACGAGGCGGTGGCGGCGGAGCTTCATATAGACGAGCAGGATCGCGCCCGCCAGCACGGACCGCGCCGCGCCGATCGCCATGGGATGCCACGGGACGAGCTTGACGAGCATCCCGCCGAGGGAAAAGAGGAGCGCGGCGGCGAGGACGCAGAGGGGGCCGGAGCGCGGAGACGGAACGGAGTTCCGCTCCGCGGGGGTATGTTCAGACATGAAGTTCACCTGGATTCTTTTGATTGTATGTATTCTTATGTTTGGCTTGCGATTTTCTTTTTCCTGCGCGCTGACGCACAAGAGGGCAGGCATTTTCTCGTGTCCTGCGCGCTGACGCTTGCGGATTTGGGATCTTGCAGATCCGACGCTTTTTTGTCCTTCCGGACGGGACCTAAGAGGACCCTCGGGCCG
>CACZSA010000296.1 GCA_902783705.1 uncultured Ruminococcus sp. | reverse complement strand
GAGGGTCCTCTTAGGTCCCGTCCGGAAGGACAAAAAAGCGTCGGATCTGCAAGATCCATTATCCGCAAGCGCCAGCGCGCAGACAAAACGAGATTGCAGCCGCGAGCTTGCCGAAGGTGAGCTCGCCTCAAGCCCGCGGGGGCTCCCCGCCCGCAAGCAAATCAAAAGTGCGTACCTGCACAGATACGCACTTTCAAGCTTGGTGAACGAACTTGCCGCAGGCGAGTTCGTCTCCTGTTGCCGGGCACCGCCCGGTTATCTTTCGACTTCTTCCATGACATACGCCTCGAGAATGTCCCCGACCTGGATGTCGTTGCACTTCTCAAGCCCGATGCCGCATTCGTAGCCCTGCGCCACCTCGCGCACGTCGTCCTTGAACCGGCGCAGCGACGAGATCTTGTCTTCCATGATGACGATGCCGTCCCGCACGATCCGGATCAGCGACTGACGCGTCACCTTTCCGTCCTGTACGTACGAACCCGCCACAATGCCCACGTTCGGCACGCGGATCGCCTGACGGACCTCGATGTGTCCCTGCAGCACTTCCTTGTACTGCGGCGCCAGCATGCCCTTCATCGCGGCCGTGATCTCCTCGATGCACTCGTAGATGATCCGGTACGTCCGGATGTCCACGTTCTGACGCTCCGCCGAATCGATCGCGCTCTTGTCCGGACGGACGTTGAAGCCTACGATGATCGCGTTCGACGCCGCCGCGAACATGACGTCGTTCTCCGAAATGCCGCCGACCGCCGAATGGATCACGCGGACCTTCACCTCATCGTTCGACAGCTTTTCGAGCGAGGACTTCACCGCCTCCGCCGATCCGCCGACGTCCGCCTTCACGATGATGTTGAGCTCCTTCACGCCCGCCGCGATCTGGCTGAAGAGATCGTCGAGGGAGACCTTCGAGGACGCCTTGAACTGCTCTTCCTTCGCCTTCTCACGCCGCTGATCCGCCAGCTCGCGCGCCATGCGTTCGTCTTCGACCGCGTTGAATTCGTCGCCCGCCGTCGGGACCTCCGACAGACCGATGATCTCCACCGGGACCGACGGTCCGGCTTCCTTCTGCGTGCGGCCCTTGTCGTTGGTCATCGCGCGCACGCGGCCCACGGACGTCCCCGCGATCACGATGTCGCCGGATCTCAGCGTGCCGTCCTGTACGAGGACCGTCGCCACCGGGCCGCGGCCCTTGTCCAGCTTCGCCTCGATCACGACGCCCTTCGCGCGCTTCTTCGGGTTCGCCTTGTATTCCTTCACGTCCGCGATGAGGAGGATGTCCTCGAGCAGATCGTTCAGGCCCATGCCCGTCTTCGCGGAGACCGGGACGCACATGACGTCGCCGCCCCATTCCTCGGGCACCAGCTCGTATTTCGTCAGCTCGGTCTTGACGCGCTCCGCGTCCGCCTCGGGCTTATCCATCTTGTTGATCGCCACGATGATGTCGACGCCCGCCGCCTTCGCGTGGTTGATCGCCTCCACCGTCTGCGGCATGATGCCGTCGTCGCCCGCCACCACGAGGATCGCGATGTCGGTGCACTGCGCGCCGCGGGCTCTCATCGCCGTGAACGCCTCGTGACCGGGGGTGTCGAGGAACGTGATGTCCCGCCCGTTTACGTTGACGCGGTACGCGCCGATGTGCTGCGTGATGCCGCCCGCTTCGCCGCCCGTCACGTTGGTGTGGCGGATCGCGTCGAGGATCGAGGTCTTGCCGTGGTCGACGTGGCCCATGACCACAACGATCGGCGCGCGGATCTCGAGATCCTCCTCGTGCCCCTCTTCCTCATCGCCGAACAGGCGCTCCTCGATCGTGACCGTGACTTCCTTCGTCACGACCGCGCCGAGCTCGTCGGCGATCAGGTAGGCCGTGTCGTAGTCGATGATCTGGTTGACCGTCGCCATGACGCCCATCATCATCAGCTTCTTCACGCATTCCGCCGCCGTGATCTTCAGCCGCTGCGCCAGCTCGCCGACGGAGATCTCGTCGGGCAGGGTGATCTTCAGAGGCTGCTTCTTCGCCTTTTCGAGGTTCGCCTTCGCCATCTTGTCCATCGCGAAGCGTTCCTTGTCGTTCTTGCGGCCCGTTCCGCGGTTCTCCGGCTTCTGGTTCTGCTTCTTCACCTTCTGCTTCGACGTGCTGTGGTTCTCGTCGATCTCCGGGGTGAAGTTGTCAAGCCGCTCGTCGTATTTCGACAGGTCGACCTTCGAGCCGGTGCGGGTGTCCACGATGCGGGTGCTTCCCGTGCGCTTGCGCTCGACGCCGCTCTCGATCTTCGGCTTCGGCTGCGGCGCGATCGGGCCTCTCTGGCTGCCGGAATCCTTGTCGCGGCCGCCGCCCTGTCCGCCCTGTCCGGGACGGTTGCCCTGCGTCCGGCTGCCCTGCTGTCCCTGCTGACCGTAGGACGACTGCCCCGCGGGTCGCTGCCCGAAGGTGCTGCCGCCGGTCTGCTGTCCGGGACGGGTGCTGCCGCCGAACCGGTCTCCCGCGGGCCGTGTGCCGTCGGTGCGGGTGCCGGAGGGCTGCCGATTGTCGCGGCCGGGCTGCGTCGTGCCGGTCCTCGGCTGCGTCGTGCCTGCCGCGGGCCGCTGCGTCTGACCTGCCGGCTGCTGTCCGGGTCTCGTCTGCGGATTCTGCGCGGGACGCTGCGCTCCGGCGCGGGCCGCTTCCTCGGTCTTCTTTCTGGCCTCTTCTTCGGCCTTACGCTTCGCCTCGGCTTCCGCCGCGATCCGGGCTTCCTCTTCGGCCCTGCGCTTTGCCTCGGCTTCCGCCGCCGCGCGGGCTTCCTCTTCGGCTTTGCGCTTTGCCTCCGCCTCCGCCGCCGCTTTTTCCGCCGCGATCCGGGCTTCTTCCTCGGCCCT
>CACZSA010000295.1 GCA_902783705.1 uncultured Ruminococcus sp. | reverse complement strand
TCGGATGAACACGGCGTCTCCCGGGTCATGATCGTCGGCGCGGGCTCCGCGGGACAGATGATCATGCGCGACATCCGCCGCTCGAAGAGCATCCATGACAAGGTCGTCTGCTTCATCGACGACGACGCGAACAAGTGGAGCCGCTTCCTCGACGGCGTGCCGATCATCGGCGGGCGCGAAGAGATCCTCTCGGCGGCGGAAAAATACGGCGTCGACAAGATCTATCTCGCCATCCCCTCGGCCTCCGCAGAGGCGCGCCGCGACATCCTCAACATCTGCAAGGAAACCGGATGCGCCTTGAAGAATCTCCCCGGCATGTACCAGTTCGTCCTCGGCGACGTCTCCGTCAGCGCGATGAAGGACGTCTCCGTCGAGGACCTTCTCGGACGCGAGCCCATCCGCGCGGATATGGAGGAGGTCTACCGCTTCGTCTCCGGCAAGGTCGTCCTCGTGACGGGCGGCGGCGGATCGATCGGCTCGGAGCTCTGCCGTCAGATCGCCGCGCACGGTCCGAAGCAGCTCATCATCTTCGATATCTATGAGAACAACGCCTATTCCATCCAGCTCGAGCTGCGCGACAAATACCCGGATCTCGACCTCGTCGTTTTGATCGGGTCCGTCCGCGACAGCCGCCGCATCTTCGGCGTGTTCAAGAAATACAAGCCCGAGCTCGTCTACCACGCGGCGGCGCACAAGCACGTCCCGCTCATGGAGGACAGCCCCTGCGAATCCATCAAGAACAACGCGATCGGCACGTACAAGACCGCTTATGCCGCGATGATCCACGGCGCGAAGCGGTTCGTGCTCATCTCGACCGACAAGGCAGTCAACCCGACGAATATCATGGGCGCGTCGAAACGCCTGTGCGAGATGATCATCCAGTCCTTCGACGCGAAGATCAAGGCGGGCCGCGCGTCCGAGCTTCCCCAGCTCTTCACGCATGACGGCGCCGAGAACGCGGACAAGGACGGCACCGGGCGCGTCTACAAGCTCGCGAAGACCGAGTTCGTGGCGGTCCGCTTCGGCAACGTCCTCGGCTCGAACGGCTCCGTCATCCCGATCTTCAAGAAGCAGATCGCGAACGGCGGCCCCGTGACCGTCACGCATCCGGATATCATCCGCTACTTCATGACGATCCCCGAGGCGGTGAGTCTGGTCCTGCTCGCGGGCACCTACGCGAAGGGCGGCGAGATCTTCGTCCTCGACATGGGCAGCCCCGTGAAGATCGACACGCTCGCCCGCAACCTCATCAAGCTCTCCGGCTTCCGCCCGGACGTCGATATCAAGATCGAATACACCGGACTCCGGCCCGGCGAGAAGCTCTACGAGGAGAAGCTCATGGCGGAGGAAGGGCTCCGCAAGACCGACAACGACCTCATCCACATCGGATGCCCGATCCCCTTCGACACCGACACCTTCCTCGTGCAGCTCGGCGCGCTGATGGAGACGGCGTACGCAAACGACGAGGCCGCCATCCGCGAGCGGGTCCGCGAGATCGTCACGACGTATCATCCCGCCTGAACTCCGACACAAAAATGACCTGCCGTATCCCCACAAAGGACGCGGCAGGTTTTGTTTTTCGGTTATCAAGTTTATTCCTTCGGCTTCTGGCGGATGCGGCAGGAGAGCCACACCACGACGGTCGCAGGGATACCGAGGACCATGAGCAGCCACGGAGAATGCGCGCGCAGGAGCCAGCAGAGGAGGAAGAGGATACTCCAGCAGAGGAACGTGACCGTCGGGAAGATCCACTCGCGCCGTCCCCAGACGGAATTGAAAATCACGAGCAGGAGCGCGGTGATCGGGATCGCGGCGATAAAGGGGAGGATGAACAGCGCGCCGCCGATCCGCACGGAGACAGACACGATCGCGGCGAGGAGCCAGGTTCCGGCGATCGACACGAGGGTGATGTTCCGCCGGCTTACGTCGTACGTCGGAGGAGGAGGCGTCAACTCCGCTCTCTCATCCTCGTTTCCGAACGGCTCCGGATGCTCGGCCTCGAGGAACCAGTCGACCGTGACGCCGAAGAGGTCCGCCATAGCCTTGAGACAGAGGATATCCGGCAGTCCTTCTCCGCGCTCCCACTTCGACACGCTCTTGTCGGAGTAGCCGAGGCGTTCGGCAAGTCCCGCCTGCGTCATGCCCTGTGAGCGGCGCAGAGCGGCGATGTTCTCTGCGATAATCTTCTGATAGTTGTCGCGTGCCATCTGCGCCCCTCCCTTTGATTCATAATATCTGCAAACGGGCAATCGGAAATCACGCTCTACCCGGCGTAGAACCGCCTGTTTTTCCTCTACGGGCAGTGGATTCTACCGAGAATGTCTCTCCTGCGGGTAGTTTTCCCTCCCGTAGAGGAGATTCGACCGCGCGGGGATGGCGTCACCCCAATTCTCATGCTATAATGATAGCACAAAGAAGGCGCAAAGGAAAAGGGCCAAACCATGAAGCGTATTTTAATTTTTGGTGACTCCATCCTCCGCGGGGTGTACGTGGAGGAGGAAACGCGCACGCACCGCCTGTACCGCGAACGGATCGCGAATCTCTCGGCATCGTCCGGATGCGAGGTCAAAAACTGTTCGGTCATGGGCGCGACGGTCGAGACGGGCGAGGAGCTGATCCGGCGCAAATTCCAGCCCTACGCAG
>CACZSA010000294.1 GCA_902783705.1 uncultured Ruminococcus sp. | reverse complement strand
TCGGAGCGGGCGATCCTCTGGCACTGCACCGCCGGAAAGGACCGCGCCGGATTCGCGTCGGTGATCGTCGAGGAGCTCCTCGGCGTCAACCGGGAGGCGGTCCGCGCGGATTATCTCGCCACCAACCGCCATCTCGCCGGGAACATCGAGAAAATGGTCGCGGACTTTCTGCGTCAGACGGGGAATGCCGATCCCGAGGCGGAGGGCGCGCTCCGGTACATGTTCTCGGCCCAATCGGACTACCTCGACGCGGCATACCGTGCGGCGGACGAGCGATGGGGCGGCTTTGACGGCTACCTCCGCGCCGGCCTCGGCATCGGGGACGCGGAGCGGGGGAAACTCCGCCGGATGTACCTCTCGGAGGAAGTATGAAGCAGCATTTCACGCGGGGACTTCTCCATGGGATCCCCATCGCGCTCGGCTATCTCTCGGTCTCCTTCGGCTTCGGGATCCTCGCGGTGCGCGCCGGTCTTGCGGTCTGGCAGGCGACGCTGATCTCCGCGGCCTGTGTCACCTCCGCCGGACAGGTCGCCGGGGTCGGGCTCCTCGCAGCGGGCGGGGGACTGGCGGAGCTTGCGCTCGTTCAGCTCACGATCAATCTCCGCTACGCGCTCATGTCCCTCTCCCTCTCGCAGAAGACGGCGGAGAGCTTCAGCCTCCCGAAGCGGCTTCTCGCTTCCTTCGGCATCACGGACGAGATCTTCGCGGTCTGCGCGGCGGAACCCGTGCCGCTGACCTTCTCGTACATGGCGGGCGTCATCCTCGTCTCGGTAGCCGGATGGCTCGCGGGAACGGCGCTCGGGGCGGCGGCGGGGGAGATCCTCCCGGAGCGGATCTCGGCGGCGCTCGGCATCGTGCTCTACGGAATGTTCATCGCCATTGTGATCCCGGCGGCAAGGCGTCGGCGCGGCGTTCTCTTCGCGGCCCTCTCGGCGGCGGCGATCCATCTGCTCCTTCGCTTCCTTGTCTCATCGCTCTCGGGCGGATTCTCCGTCATCCTCGCGACCCTCGCGGCCTCCTCGGCATCGGCTCTGCTTTTCCCGACTGAGGGGAAGAAGGAGGACGCATGAACTTCTATCTGGCCCTCTTCGTCATGGCGGGGGTGACCTACCTCATCCGCATGCTCCCCTTCGCCTTTTTCAGGAAAAAGATCGAATCCCGCTTCATCCGATCGTTCCTCGATTATGTCCCCTACGCGGTTCTCGCGGCGATGACGGTCCCCGCCGTCTTCTCGAGCGCGGGCGGGACGATCCCCTCGGCATTCGGCGCGGCGGCGGCGCTCGTGCTCGCGTGGTTCGATCTCCCGCTCATCGTCGTCGCAACGGCGGCGGCCCTCGCGGCCTATCTCGCCGGGTTCTTTTTCTGACAATTCATCCCTTTCCAATAAATTCTGAATGACCTATCAAATTCACGGCATCACCGGAGGATGCGGCTTATGAAGATTGTACTCGACCATCTCACGAAACGATTCCCGAACCGGAACCGGAAGATCAAGGAGGAAGTAGTCGCCGTGAGCGATTTCACCTTCGAGATCCCGGACGGCACGCTGATCGGTCTGCTCGGCCCGTCGGGCTGCGGCAAGAGCACCACGCTCAACCTCATCAGCGGCCTCGAGGTCCCGACCGAAGGGCGCGTCTTTTTCGGCGACGAGGACGTCACGGATCTCCCGCCGGAGAAGCGCGGCGTCGGGCTCGTGTTCCAGAACTACGCGCTCTATCCGCACATGACGGTGCTCGAGAATATCATGTTCCCGCTCGGCAATTTCAAGGGCGACGACCGCCTCCCGAAGGAGGAGATGAAAAAGCGCGCCCTCGAAGCGGCAAAGCTCGTGCAGATCGACGGGCTGATGGAGCGGCGTCCGAGCGAGCTCTCCGGCGGTCAGCAGCAGCGCGTCGCCATCGCGCGGGCTCTCGTGAAGCGACCGGGCGTTCTGCTGCTCGACGAGCCGCTCTCGAACCTCGACGCGCGGCTGAGACTCGCCACCCGCGAGGAGATCCGCCGCATCCAGCGCGAGACGGGGATCACGACGATCTTTGTCACGCACGACCAGGAGGAGGCCATGTCGATCTCCGACCTCATTGTCGTGATGAAGGAAGGCGCTGTCCACCAGATCTCGAAGCCGCAGGCGGTCTACGACGATCCGGTCAACCTCTTCGTCGCGAAATTCCTCGGGACCCCGCCGATCAACGTCTTCCGCGGCGAGGTGCGGGGAGAGATGCTCTTCATCGGCGAAGAACCCGTACTCCCCGAGCCCGGCGTCGCGGACGGGGAAGTGACGGTCGGCGTGCGTCCCGAGGGCTTCGTCCCGACGTCGGACGGCGCGCTCACCTGCGGACTCACCCGCGTGGAGGTCATGGGCCGCGACACGAGCATCGTCTTCACCCATCCGTCGCTCGACGGGGAGGGGGGACGCGCCATCGTCGAAGCCGAGCATGCCGCCGGACTCGAACCCGGAACCGTGCGCTTTGCCCTCAAGCCCACAAAGACCCACCTCTTCGACGCGGAGACCGGAGAGCGGATCCGGAACGCAAGCGGGGTGTGACATGAAGAAACAGAATCTCAAGGCATGGCTCTACCTCGCGCCCGCCATGGCGTTCCTCGGGCTCTTCATGGTGTACCCGCTCGTCGACGTCGTGGTGTATTCGCTCGAGGAGGGGTACAATTCCGCCTCCCAATCGTATTTCGGGACGGGGCTTTACAATTTCTCCTACGTCCTGCGCGACCCGTATTTTCTGCAGGCGGTGAAGAATACGATGATCCTTGTCATCATCACCGTCCCGGTCTCCACGGGCCTTGCCCTCCTCATCTCCCTCGGCCTCAACTCGATCACCGCCCTGAAAAAGCTCTTCCAGACGGTCTACTTCCTGCCCTACGTCACGAATACCCTCGCCGTCGGGCTGGTGTTCATGATCCTCTTTAAGAAAACCGCGTATTCTGACGGTCTCATCAACCTCCTGATCCATGCGTTCGGCGGTCCGACGGTCGACTTTATCGACGGGCCGTACTGGGCGAAGATGCTCGTCCTCTGCATCTACACCGTCTGGATCGTCATGCCGTTCAAGGTCCTGATCCTCACGGGCGCCCTCGCCTCCGTCAATCCCCTGTATTACAGCGCGGCGAAGGTCGACGGCACCTCGAAGGCGCGGATCTTCTGGCGGATCACCCTGCCGATGATCTCCCCGATGATCTTCTATCTCGTCATCACGGGCTTTATCGGCGCGTTCAAGGCGTACAGCGACGCGGTCGCGCTCTTCGGCGTGGACCTCAACGCCGCCGGGATGAACACCATCGTCGGCTATGTGTACGACATGCTCTACGGCAACTCCGGCGGGTATCCGTCCTACGCGTCCGCCGCCGCGCTCATCCTCTTCGCCATCGTCTTCACCATCACCTGCGTCAATCTGCTCATCAGCAGAAAGAACGCACGCGTCTGAGAAAGGAGGCCGGAACATGAAACCGAAATCCGCGGACAGCATCCTCCCGAAGATCGGGCGAGGCGTCGTCTACGCGCTCCTCACCCTCTGGGCCGTGATCGTCCTCTTCCCGTTCTACTGGATGGTCCTCACCTCCTTCAAGAGCTACAGCTCCTACAACTCCGAATTCGTCCCGCGCTTCGTGGCGACCGATCCGACCCTCGTGAACTACGCGGACGCCTTCACCGCCGTCCCACTCGCGCGGTATTTTCTCAACACCCTGATCTTCACCCTCGCGACGACCGCCGTCATGCTCGTGGTGACGGTCCTCGCGGCCTACGCGTTCTCCCGCCTCGAATTCCGAGGGAAGAACATGGTCTTCGCGCTCTTCCTCTCGCTCATGATGATCCCGAACGAGCTCGTCGTCATCACGAATTTCGTCACCATCACCGACTGGAACATGCGCAACACCTTCTGGGGCCTCATCCTCCCGTCGGTCACCTCGGTGTTCTATATCTACCTTCTGAAGGAGAACTTCGAGCAGATCCCCGATGAGCTCTACAAGGCAGCGAAGGTGGACGGGACCTCGGATCTCAAATACCTGCTCCGCGTGGTCCTGCCGATCTGCCGCCCGACGGTCATCACCGTGACGATCCTCAAGGTCATCGAGTGCTGGAACTCCTACGTCTGGCCCCGCCTCATCACCGACGATCAGGCATATTTCCTCGTCTCGAATGGGATCCAGGAGATCCGCGAGAACGGCTTCGGGCGCGAGAACATCCCCGCCATGATGGCCGCCGTCGTCGTGATTTCCCTGCCGCTCGTCGCGCTCTTCCTCGTGTTCCGCGACAAGATCATGTCCGGCGTCATGAGAGGGGGGACGAAGGGATGAAAACGGCAAAAAAACAGCTGGCCCTCTGCCTCGCCGCCCTGACGCTCCTTCTCGTTTTCACGGGATGCCACGGCTCGCGGGGACTGGAGGCGTTCGAGATCCCGGAATCGTTCGACGCGGACCGCCCGCTCGAGATCACCTTCTGGGCGAAGAACGACACAAACAAGACCCAGACCGCGATCTACAACCGCGCGATCGAAGAATTTGAGAAGCTCTATCCGAACGTGAAGGTGAACATCCGCCTCTACACGGATTACGGCAGGATCTACAACGACGTCATCACGAACATCTCGACCGGGACGACGCCGAACGTCTGCATCACCTACCCGGACCACATCGCGACCTA
>CACZSA010000293.1 GCA_902783705.1 uncultured Ruminococcus sp. | reverse complement strand
TCGTCGGCGATCAGGTAGGCCGTGTCGTAGTCGATGATCTGGTTGACCGTCGCCATGACGCCCATCATCATCAGCTTCTTCACGCACTCCGCCGCCGTGATCTTCAGCCGCTGGGCCAGCTCGCCGACGGAGATCTCGTCGGGAAGGGTGACCTTGAGGGGCTGCTTCTTCGCCTTTTCGAGGTTCGCCTTCGCCATCTTGTCCATGGCAAAGCGTTCCTTGTCGTTCTTGCGGCCCGTTCCGCGGTTCTCCGGCTTCTGGTTCTGCTTCTTCACCTTCTGCTTCGAGGTGCTGTGGTTCTCGTCGATCTCGGGGGTGAAGCTGTCAAGCCGCTCGTCGTACTTGGAGAGGTCGACGTTCGAGGCGGTGCGGGTGTCCACGATGCGGGTGCTGCCCGTGCGCTTTCGCTCGACGCCGGTCTCGATCTTCGGCTTCGGCTGCGGGGCGATCGGGCCTCTCTGGCTGCCGGAGTCCTTGTCGCGATTGCCCTGCGGGCGGTTGTTCTGCGGACGGCTGCCCTGTCCGTAAGAGCTGCCCTGACCCTGACCGTTCCCCTGACCGGCGGGACGCTGTCCGTAGGTCGACTGTCCCGCGGGTCTCTGCCCGTAGGTTGACGTTCCGGTCTGACCCGGACGGGTGTTGTTATTGAAGCGATTGTCGCCCGCGGGCCGTGTGCCGTCGGTCCGGGGTGCGCGGTTGTCGCGGGGCGCCTGCGTTCCCTGCGCGGGTCTCTGACCGGTCGTTTGGCCAGCCGCCTGCCCGGTCGACTGACCGGCGGGACGCTGAGCGGTCTGAGAGGTCTGCGCGGGTGTTCTGGTCTGCGGCTGCGCGGGTCTTGCCGCCTGCGCTCTCGCCGCCTCGTCCGCCTTGCGCTTTGCCTCTTCCTCGGCGCGGCGCTTCGCCTCTTCGTCGGCCTTGCGCTTGGCTTCTTCGTCGGCTTTGCGCTTGGCTTCCGCCTCTGCCGCCGCCTTCTCCGCCGCGATGCGGGCCTCTTCCTCGGCCCTGCGTTTCGCTTCGGCCTCCGCCGCCGCTTTTTCCGCCGCGATCCGGGCCGCTTCTTCCTCGGCTTTGCGTTTCGCTTCGGCCTCTGCCGCTGCCTTTTCCGCCGCGATTTTGGCCTCTTCCTCGGCTCTGCGTTTCGCTTCGGCCTCTGCCGCCGCTTTTTCCGCCGCGATTCTGGCTTCTTCCTCCGCCTTGCGCTTGGCCTCGCGCGCCGCTGCGATCTCCGGATTCTCCGGGACCGTGATGTGCGTCCGCCCGTTCATGTAGCCGTCTATATCCTTAATCCGTGCGCTCGCGGAGAGATGCTCGAACAGAAGATTCACCTCGTCCGCGTCCAGCGTCGCCGAATTGCTCTTCACGGTGACGCCGAGCTCGCCGAGGGTAGTGACGAGATCCTTCGGCTTCTGACCGAGGTCCTTCGCCAGCTGCGTAATTCTGAACATCGAGTTCGGGTTCGACTTCGTTGCCATTATCCATCATCCTTTCTGTCATCGCGGCATTCTTATGCGGTCTGCCCGTCGAGGGCCTGGCACACGCCCTTCCACGGACCTTTTCCCGTAAACGCGGCAGCCACGCAACAAGAACGCTTGCCGAGCATATCTGCCAATGCTGCACTGGTGTATGTTGAGTCAAATAGTTTTACATGGTAGAAATTACACTTGTCTGTGATTTGCTTGCGGGTCCTGTCGGAGGCGTCGGAGGCGAGGAGCACGAATTTCGCGCGCCCGTGCCGCACCTCGTCAAGGACTGCGTCGGTACCCATGGTGATGCCGCCCGCCGCTCTGCACAGACCGATCAGATTTGCCGTCATTCTGTCCTTTTCCTCTCCACGGGAGAAGCGAGGCCTCCCCGGGAGATTATGCCGATCTTGATGCGGTTATGATATTTGTCCGCATCTCCCTGTTTATTCTTCCGCCGGCTGAGCGGCGCGGATCTCATGCTCGAGCGCGTCGTAGATCTCCGGCGAGATTTCGCATTCCAGCGCGCGGGCGAGGATCCCCGACTTCTTCGCCTTCTTGAAGCAGGCTTCGTTGAAGCAGAGATACGCGCCGCGGCCCGATTTCTTGCCCGTGAAGTCCAGCGAGATCTGCCCCTCGGGGGACCGCACCACCCGTATGAGGTCGCGCTTGTCGAACGTCCCCTGACATCCGACGCACCGCCGCTGCGGGATCTTTTTCTTCACGGCGGGAGCCTGTTTCTTTCTGGTTTCGGCCATCCCTGTCTGAGACCTCCGTCAGTTCTGGGACTTGATCCCCTTGATATCGATCTTGCAGCCCGTGAGCTTCGCCGCGAGCCGGACGTTCTGGCCTTCCTTGCCGATCGCGAGGCTGAGCTGGTCGCCCGCCACGTGGACCGTCGCGCAGCGTTCGCCGTCGAATTCCACGTCGATGACGGACGCCGGGGAGAGGGCCGCCGCGATATATTCCTCGGGCTTCTCGGAGTACTGGATCACGTCGATGCGCTCGCCGTGCAGCTCCTCGGAGATGGCGCTCGTCCGCATGGCGCGGTTGCCGATGCAGGCGCCGACCGCGTCGACCGCGGGATCGCGGGACAGGACGGAGATCTTCGTGCGGGAACCCGCCTCGCGCGCGACGCCCTTGACGAGCACCGTGCCGTCGGCGATTTCCGGGATATCCGTCTCGAAGATGCGCTTGATCATGCCCGGCGCGGAGCGGGAGAGGGTGACGAGGGTCGCCGTGTCGTCCGCGGAAGAGGAATGGTTGACCTCGGTCACGAAGACGCGGATGCGGTCGCCGACGTGGAGTTCTTCGCCGGGGATCTGCTCGCTCTTCGGGAGGAGGACGCCCTCGCTCGTTCCGGTGTCGACCCAGACGTCGCCGGTGGTGTCGTCGCGCTTGGAGACGAGCGCGGAGATGATCTCCTCGCGCTTCTTGTCGTATTCGCGGGTGATGTTGTTCTTTTCCGCCTCGCGGATGCCCTGCACGATCACCTGCTTCGCCGTCTGCGCGGAGATGCGGC
>CACZSA010000292.1 GCA_902783705.1 uncultured Ruminococcus sp. | reverse complement strand
CTTCTTCGCCTCTGGGGCCTGGAGATTCCTAAGAGGACCCGGCCTGAGGGTCCTCTTAGGTCCCGTCCGGAAGGACAAAAAAGCGATGGATCTGCAAGATCCAAAATCCGCAAGCGCCAGCGCGCTGACGGAATGAGCGGCACAGGAAAAACAACAGGCGAAGCCCAAACAAAATCCGCGCGGGGCGTTTCCGATCTGCATCCGAAAACACACCCGCGCGGGGCGTTATTCTTCTTCAAAATTCATCGCTACCTGCTCGTCCGGAGCGGCGGCACCATCCTCTGCATCATCCGCGGACTCCGATGCCTGCCGCTCGGGATACGGGATCCCGAGGTGCTCGTATCCCATCCGCGTCACCATCCGTCCGCGGAGCGTGCGCGCAAGGAACCCGATCTGCAAGAGATACGGCTCGCAGACGTCCTCGAGCGTCACCGCCTCCTCGCCGATCGTCGCAGCGAGCGCTTCCAGCCCCACCGGGCCGCCGGAATAGTACCGGATGATCGTCTCGAGCATCCGCCGGTCCGTGCGGTCGAGGCCGAGCTCGTCGATCTCCATCATCGCGAGCGCTTCCTGCGCCATCGTCAGATTGATCCGCCCGTTTCCGCGGACCTGCGCGTAGTCCCGGACCCATTTCAGGAGCCGGTTCGCAATGCGCGGCGTGCCTCTCGATCTCGACGCGATCTCCAGCGCGGCGTCCGCGTCGATCGGCACGTCGAGGATGGACGCC
Organism: uncultured Ruminococcus sp.; assembly: GCA_902783705.1. GTDB lineage: Bacteria > Bacillota > Clostridia > Oscillospirales > CAG-272 > UMGS1696. The sequence continues at coordinate 3,338 of CACZSA010000292.1, read as the reverse complement.
GACCGCTTCACGATCACCGACAGCTCCGACGGCGTGTACAGCTCCAGCCGCATCTGCCCGCCGAAGCGGTCTCTCAGCGGCCGGGAGAGCTGGCCCGCGCGGGTCGTCGCCCCGATCAGGGTGAAGTGCGAGAGCGGCAGGTGGATGCTGTGCGCCGCCGGACCCGTGCCGATCACGAAGTCGCACGCGAAGTCCTCCATCGCGGGATAGAGGATCTCCTCCATCGTCCGCGGGAGGCGGTGGATCTCGTCGATGAAGAGCACGTCTCCGTCGCCGAGGCCCGCGAGGATCGCCGTGAGATCCCCCTTCTTCTCGATCGCGGGCCCCGCCGTGATCTTGAGCTCGACGCCCATCTCCTCGGCGATGATCATCGCGAGCGTGGTCTTGCCGAGCCCGGGCGGACCGTAGAAGAGGAGGTGCGAGAGCGGTTCCCCGCGCAGCTTCGCCGCTCCGATCATGATTTTCAGGTTTTCCTTCGCCCGCTCCTGTCCGATGTACTCGTCGAGCGTCTTCGGGCGAAGGGCGTTTTCGTTTTCGCGGTCCTCCGGCGTCATCGTGGAGGACATGATCCGGTTTTCAAAGTCCAGTTCTTCGTCCATGGCTTATCCTTTCATCAGCTGGGCGAGCGCGTTCTTGATGATGACGTCCGCCTCCGCCGAGGGATCGACGTTCTTCAGCGCGGCGGTGATCTCCGAGCGGCTGTACCCGAGGGTGGCGAGGACCTCCTTCGCGTCGGCGAGCGCGGCGGTCGGATTCAAAACGGGGGAGACCTCCCCTTCGTCCGCCGGGGAGACGCCCGAGAACTGCGGGAAGCGCTTCGGGATCTTGTCCTTCAGCTCGAGCACGACGCGGGAGGCCGTTTTCGGTCCGACGCCCGGCGCGCGGGAGATGCCCTTCGAATCCCCGGAGGCGACGGCCGCGGCCAGCTTCTTCGGGGTGAGGAGGGAGAGGATCGACAGCCCGGCCTTCGGTCCCACGCCGGAGACGGAGATGAGGAGCTTGTACATGTCGAGCTCGTCCCGGTCCGCGAAGCCGTAGAGCTCGACCGCGTCCTCGCGCACCGCCATGTGCGTGTAGATGCGGACGGGCGGGGAATCGAGCGCGACGCCGTCCGGTCCGAATTTCGGGGAGGGCAGCTTCGCGATGGTCGGGGCGGTGACGGTCACGCGGTAGCCGACGCCCGAGCACTCGAGGATGACGGTGCACGCGGCGGCGTTGATTTCAAAGATTTTTCCGTATAAGGTTTCGATCATGGCGTCCGTTTCTTTCTTTTCGTTGGGATTTGGTTTTCAAAAACACAGGCGAGGGAGAAGAGGGCGAGGCCGACCGTGGAGATCGCCAGTCCGCGGCGCACGCAGACCGGATCGTATTCGAATTCGATCTCGTGCTCCCCCGAGGGGATCTTTACGGCGAGGAGGCTTTCCCCGAGCGCGGAGCTCAGGGCGGCATCCCGTCCGTCGACCCGGACACGCCAGCCCTCGTCGTAGGGGATCGTCGTGAAGAGGAATTCGCGGCCCTCGGGGATCGTCACATGCCCGCGCACGAGGTCGTCCCGGTCCGAGGCGAGGTCCGCGCCGCCGTCCCGGAGGAGGCCGATCGCACGGATGAAGGCGTCCTCGTCGAAGGTCCAGAAGTAATTCACGCCGGAGCGCATGTAGAGCTCGTCCCGCTTCATCACGAGCGTGACGGCAGCCTCCTCGCCCGCGGAGAACGTCCCGAGCTCGCGGATCGAGAGGTTCTGCCCGTCGAAGAAGGAGCCGATCTTCTCGCCGTCGAGCAGGAGCGACGCCTCTCGCGGCCAGCGGGCGGGGAAGTAGCAGTAGAGCGCGCCGTCGTATTCGGGCTTGACGGTGAAGATCACGCTTGCGCCACCCGTGCCCGATTTCTCGAAGCCCTTGTGCCCGGTCGCGAAGATGAGGTCGCAGCCGAGGGTGTCGGTCGAGACGACCTCCGCGCGGTGCCAGACGGCGCATTCCTCCCCGGTCATCGCCGAGAGAAGGCGGTTCATGTAGGTGAAGGGATCGCAGTAATTCTCCTCCTCGTCGTAGGAGAGGATCACGTCGCTCACAGCGGGATCCACGGCGTAGGCGAGCGGGAGGGCGTAGGGATTCTCATAGACGTCGATGCGCGTGTCCGTCGTGCCGCGCAGGTCGTAGAGGTCGTGGATGTAGCTCATCACGGGCTTGGCGTCGCTCTCGTCCGCCATGACGTACTTCACGCCGAAGAGGGCGTCCGTGACCGCCGTCGCGCCGACGTACATCGACCAGTGGGACTGCGAGGCGTACCCGAACTGGGCAAGCAGGGCGACGGCGCGCGCGTTGAGGGTCGAGGTCGAGTTGGAGAGGCCCCGGATCCCGAGCGCGAAATTGTCGTTCTTCTTGCGGTGGACCAGCTTCTCAAAGCGGTAGAAGCCGTCGTCCCGCCGGATCATCTCGACCGCGGGCGCGTAGGTGTCGATCATCTGGCGGTAGGAGCGGCGGTTTGAGTAGGACACGTCCTCGTCGAGCGCGCGGATCATCGCGGCCCCGTTGCCGAACGCCTCAAGGGTCACCAGTCCCGCGAGGATCAGAGGCGCGGCGCGGCGCACGGCGGGGGAGGATCGTCTTCCCCCCGCGCGGATCAGGGTACTGAGGACGGCGGCAGTGAGGACGAGGCAGAGGAGCCCGCCCCAGACCGCCGTGAAGGTCGGAAGGTGCTCCGCGCCGAGCTTCGACGCGATCACGAGCATCGCGCTCCACCCGGCGGCGGAGAGGAGAACCGCGCGCACCCCGATCCGGCGGACCCGGACGAGCGCCTCCGCCGCCATCCAGAGGATGAGGGCGGTGTACATGTAGGCGAAGCGGGCGTTGAGCCAGTTCGGACGCTGGAGGCCGTGCCAGAGGATGTCGAGCGAGGAGAGATTGAAGGAGACGAAGAGGAAGAGCGTCATCCCGCCGAAGGCGAGCTTGCGCCGGAGCGGTATATCGCGGGCGAGGAAGAAGAGCGGGGAGAGGACGAGGGCGAGGGTGCCGCAGTAGAGGAAGGGCATGCCCTCGGGGCGCACGGTGTCGTAGGAGCCGAAGAAGGCCTTCGTGAGAATGTCGAAGAATTCAAAATACTGCGAGGGTTTCCAGTCGGGCGTCGAGAATTCGAGCTTGCCGAAGGAGAGGGAATAGTACGTCGGCAGGAGGATCACTGCGCTCACGGCGACGGCGAGGAGGGAGAAGACCCCGATGCGGAGGAGCGAGCGGAGGAAGTGCGCCGATTCGCGCGCCGGGTTGCGCTCCGCCGGAGTCATGGAGAGGTACCGGACGAAGAACCAGACGAAGACGAAGAGGCAGACCATGTAGCCGATGTAG
>CACZSA010000291.1 GCA_902783705.1 uncultured Ruminococcus sp. | reverse complement strand
TTCTCTATACGTCTGTCGTAGTTTTCAAATAAAGCCATACTGTGCACCTCCCTTAGTCTTTACGCGGATCGATATACTTCGCCGCGTTGTCCCACTGACCGTAGTGGCCCTTTGCCTTTTCGAGAGCCTCGTTCGCATCCATGCCGGCCTTGATGAAGTCCATCATCTTGCCGAGGCTGATGAATTCGTAGCCGATGATCTCGTTGTCGGCGTTCAGCGCCATGCGGGAGCAGTAGCCCTCGGTCATCTCGAGGTAACGCGGGCCCTTTTCCTTCGTCGCGAACATCGTGCCGACCTGGGAGCGGAGCCCCTTGCCGAGGTCCTCGAGGGACGCGCCGACGAGCAGGCCGCCCTCGGAGAACGCGCTCTGGGTACGGCCGTACACGATCTGCAGGAACAGTTCGCGCATCGCGGTGTTGATCGCGTCGCACACAAGGTCCGTGTTCAGGGCTTCGAGGAGCGTCTTGCCGATCAGGATCTCAGACGCCATCGCGGCGGAGTGGGTCATGCCGGAGCAGCCGATCGTCTCGACGAGCGCCTCTTCGATGATGCCGTCCTTGACGTTCAGGGTCAGCTTGCAGGTGCCCTGCTGGGGAGCGCACCAGCCGATGCCGTGCGTGAAGCCGGAGATATCCTTGATCTCCTTCGCCTGCACCCATTTTCCCTCTTCCGGGATCGGAGCGGGGCCGTGATATGCGCCTTTTGCGACAGGACACATATTTGTGATTTCTGCGGTGGTATTCATAGGTCTTTCCTCCTACTAATATAATCAGCGATTCTTCTGTCTGGACAGTCTCGTCGCCTGTTTCCCATGGAGCGCGATCCGACGGGCGCGGACGGACCCATGGGCCCATCTTTTATTATGGCATAAAAGCGCGGGAAAGTCAAGCCCCCGGACGTAAATATTCGGGCAAGTCAGGAGGCGGGCGTGAGAACGAGGAAGCGCGTGCGCCACCTCGCCCCGCCGGTCCGCGCCCGGTATTCGGCGTCGCTCTCGCCTTCCAGCCTCGGATCCTTGAGCTCCCGCCGTGAGAAGACCAGCGTCCGGCGGTCCGGGAGCAGCGAGACGGCATATTTTGCCATGTCCAGCCCCTCTTCTTCGTAATCGAGGAACCACATCCTCTTCGGACCTTCTTCGTCCCAACACACGGCGCCGATCCCGTTCCCCTGCGCCCAGAGGAAACGTCCCTCCGCGTCAAAGCCGAGGGGCTCGACCTCGATGCCCGCCTGAGGCGGATCTTCCGGCACATACGCAATGCCGTCGCGGAGCCACGACCCGTCCGATCTCTTCCCGATCCGCACGACACCCCATCCTCTCTCGACCCGCACCCAGACGCCCACGCCTCCGTCCGGAGACAGGAACAGGCGGTCGAATTCCGTGTGCCAGGCGGGCCTGAGGGTCGAGGCTTCCCCCTCCGGCGGGACAATGGCGAGGCAAGAATAGGACATCCAAAACAGCGTCCCGTCCGGCGTGCGCACCGCTTCGACGGGCTTGAATTCCGGCTCGTCCGGCAAAATCCCGGCGGTCGGACGCGATTCGAGCAGATTCCCCTCCTCGTCGTACCGCACGAAGGTCCACTCCCCCTCGATATCCTTCAGGCCGTAGAAGGTGCTCCCTTCCCACCGCGGAGAACGGAGACGCTCCATCTCCGGGAGTTCGCGCTTTTCGGTATAACCGCCGCCCTCGTCCAGGGTGAAGAGGCAGATCTTCTCGTCCCCGGTCAGGTGATACCCGACGACCGAAAGCGTCCCGCCGACGCAGGACTGGATCGGACCCGGGTCCCAGTTTGCCGGGAGGACGTACTCCTCCCTCGTCCATCGCGCCGCCGGGGTCTCCTCCCCCTTCCCGCATCCCGCGGGGAGCAAAAGCAGGAGCAGGGCGCAGAGGCCCGCCGCGAAACGGATCATGGCTTTTGGACGCATGAAATCTCCCCTCTTTCCGCATCTCTGTCTTTTCGGTTTTTCTGCCTCTATTATACCCGAAACGGCCCGTGTTGTCAAATCAAGCGAAGAAATGCGACAGCCTTTTTTGTATTTGAAACCGGGTTCCGGTTTTCAAATCGTTTCAGTCAAAACAATGTCATTGCGAGGAAGGCGTCTCAAGACGCCTGACGTGGCAATCTCTTCGGTATGGAGGATGGAGGCAGAAACTTGGTGACAATATCATACGCAGCGTACTCGAAATTGCCCCCAGCTTCCATCCTGCTCACCAATATCGGGGAGATTGCCACGTCGCAGGTCTCGGGACCTGCTCCTCGCAATGACACATGATATACGGTGCGAAGCCATGATCCTCAACGCCAACGCGTGCTTATATACAAAACAACGAAGGGACTGCCGTACTCCTCCATTTCAGGAGGTAATGCGACAGCCCCGTGCATATCGAAGACCGAATTCAATTCTGATAAGATTGACTGCTCCCTCCGCGGCGGAGACGGTTTTTATCCCAGTTCTTGCTCGCAACGACCAAGCACAGCGCATATTCCGCGGCAAAGCATAAAACGGCGAGAATGCATCCCAGAATCTCGGGAATGGGCAGCACGTAAAAGCCGCTCTCCTGAATCATGAAGAACCCGAACACCGGGATCCTCACGAATCTCCCGATCAGCACGAGCACGGACATGGCGGCATAGATCACGTGGTCAAGAATGCCGATCTTGCGGTAGACCGCGCGGAATACCGTTTTCAAATCGAACCCGTCTTCCGTAACACGAAGAACTTCCGTTTTCAGGCCGATGTCTTTTTTGAACAGGAGAAGGTAAAGCGGAATGATGTAAATGAATGCGAAAGCGATATAGACAGCAGCATACCGGAACGATCTCGCTTCGCTGTCCGTGGGATCGATTTTGGCGGCGAGCATCGGAGCAAGCGGAGCCATCACGGCAAGGTAGATGGCAAGGATCGCAAAACCGCTGATGACGAACCATCCGATGCGAGAGAAGACAAGACGCGCTGTGATTTTTTCTTTGGCTTCGTTTTCCATGGCGTTCCCATCCGGTTTCTATTTTTTTCATTATACACAACCCTGAGTGAATTGTCAAGAGGGCGAACAAAAAACTGCTGTCGTTTTGTGCAGCAGTTTTTCCTATTCGTTCGGTACAGGCTCACAGGCCCTCCGCGATCACCCCGAGGATCTCCTCGATCCCCGCGGTGAGAACACTTTGCGCGAGGGCCGGGACACGTCCCGTTTTCCCCTCGGCCTCGGCGATCTCCTCGGACAGGGGCAGATGCACGAATCCCGCGGGCACCCCGTGAGCCTCTCCCCACGCGAGCGCGGCGTAGAGGATCGAGTTGCAGACGTACGTTCCGGCGGAGAACGACGGGGCCGCAGGGATCCCGCGCTCCGCGAGCCGAGAGACCATCCGCTCGACCGGGAGCGTGACAAACCGCGCGCCGGGGCCGTCCCCGTCGATCCGGGCGTAGCGGCAGAGCGTCCCTGCGTTGTCCGCAATCGAGGCGTGCCGCACGTTCACGGCGAGGAATTCCGGGGTGATGTTCCCCCTGCCCTCCGCCTGACCGAGGCAGAGGACGGCGGCGAGGTCTCCGATCTCCTCCGCAGCCCGGACGAGCGCTTCCCCGCTGTGGACGTATTCGACGGGCATCTCCCGCTTCACGATCCGCGCGCCGCCGATCTCCTCCGGCAGCACGCGCAGCGTGTCGAGGGACGAATTGCGCCCGGAGCCGCCGAAGGGCTCGAACGCGGTGACGAGTATGGTTTTCATGAAAATCCTCCCTCAATTCAGTCCAAAATGCTCGGCGAGCGCGCGGCAGACCTCCTCGCGCGTGTCCCGTCCGGTGTCCTCCCGGACCAGGGTGAAGAAGCCGCTTTCGGCGAACTCGTCGTAGTGCTCGCGGCTGTTGATGCGGGCCAGTCCCGCGCGGTAGTTCGCCATCACGGCCTCGGAATCCTCACAGCCCTCGATCACGTTCAGAAGAAACTGCTTCTCCGGGTCGCTCCGGTCGAAGAACCGCTCGACGCTCATGCTCTGCGGGGAGAGCATCACGGCGACGTGGTTCCAGTCCGAGATCCGATGCAGCAGATCGAGGGGGATGTTTGTGTCGGCGATGATCTTTTTGCCCCGGGACGAGAGGGAGATCAGCTCCGGGACCTCGATCCCGGCGGCTTCGCGTCCGACGCCGTACATCCACCGCTCGTATTCCTCGGGCGTGCGCCGGACGAATTCCTCCCAGCTCTTCATCCGCCGGAAATAGCAGAGATCCGGCTGGAGGTCCGGGTCGGCGCATGCCTCGGCGGCGTCCATGTGGTAGTTCTCCCCGCAGGCGGTCATATCGTACCGCTCCGCGAGCATCTGCACCATGGTGGACTTCCCCGCGTACGCCGTCCCGGTGATGAAATAGGCGTCCCGGAGATACCAGCGAAGGATATTGTCGGGAATATCCATGACTCAGGCCTCCTTCGCGCCGAGCGTCTTGAACACCCGCTCCGTCGCCTCGGCTTCATACTGTCTCGACCAGAGGCTGTAATAGTAGCCGCGCAGGGCGAGCAGTTCCCGGTGCGTGCCGCTCTCGACGATCTTCCCGTCCTTGACGACGAGGATGACGTCCGCGTTCCGCACGGTCGAGAGTCGGTGGGCGATCATGAAGGACGTGCGCCCCTCGATGACCCGTCCGATCGCCTGCTGGATCACCTGCTCGGTAAAGGTGTCGATCGAGGAGGTCGCCTCGTCGAGGACCAGGATCTTCGGGTCGCAGAGGATCGCGCGGGCGAAGGAGAGGAGCTGCTTTTCACCGGTCGAGAGCAGGTCTCCGCCCTCGCCGACCTCGGTGTCGAGCCCCTTTTCGCTCCGCGTGACGATCCCGTCCGCCGATACGGTCCGGAGGGCTTCCATGATCTCCTCGTCCGTCGCGTCCGGCGCGCCGTAGCGCAGATTGTCCCGGATCGTGCCGGAGAAGAGGTGGGGCGTCTGGAGCACGTAGCCGATGTTCGAGTGCAGCCAGAGCTGGGAGCGTTCCCGCGCGTCCCGTCCGTCGATGAGGAGGCGGCCCTCCGTCGGCTCGAAGAAGCGGCAGACGAGGTTCACGAGCGTCGATTTGCCCGCGCCCGTCTCCCCGACGATGGCGACGTTCGTGCCGTGCGGGACCTTCAGATTGAAGTGCTCGAGGATCGTCTCGTCCCCGTCGGGATAGCGGAAGGTCACGTCGTCGAATTCGATGTCGCCGCGGAGCTCTTCCCAGTTCTCCCGCTTCGGGTGGAACATGTCGCCGTATTTCTCCACGACCTCCGGAGTGTCCGAAACGTCGGAGGCGGTGTCGAGGAGTCCGGTCAGCCGCTCGATGTTCACCTGCACCATGATGAGCTGGGAGATCGAGAGGACGATCCAGCGGATCGGATGCATGATGCCCATCGAATAGGACATGAAGAGCGAGAGCGTCCCGACCGTCATGACCTGCTCGCGCGTGAGATCGCCGCCGAGCTTCAGAACCAGCGCGAGCGCGACGTAGGACGCCACGGTCAGCGAGGTCCAGAGCGTGCCGCGGAACCGCGATTCCATGACGGAGACGCGCTTCATCTCGGCGGTCTGTTCCCGGAATTCCCGCTCCATGCGCTCCTCGGCGACGAGCGTCTTGACCGTCCGCGCGCCGGAGATGCCCTCGTTGAAGGATCCGGTGATCCGGGAATTGAGCTCGCGGATCTTCCGGTTCGCATCGGTCAGCTTCTTCTGCATGAACCCGACGATCGAGGTGACGATCGGGATGACGAGGAGCACGAGGAGCGTCAGCCGCCAGTTCGTGCGGAACATGACGACGAGCGCGCCGATCATGTAGGTTCCGTTCCAGATGCAGTCGAGCAGGTTCCACGAGACGAGCGTCCCGATGCGCCCGGTGTCGCTCATGACGCGGGCGTGGACGTAGCCGACGGAATTGCGGTTGAAGTAGGAGAACGACAGGGTCTGCAGATGGTCGAACGCCTTCTTTTTGAGGTCGCGCCCGACGATCATCTCCATCCGGATGCCGAGGTACGTCGCCGCGAAGTTCATCAGGACCTGCCCGACGAGGAGCGCGACATAGAGGCAGACGAAGGGCACGATCGTGTCGAGGGTTTCGTCGGCGATGTAGTGATTGATGGCGTATTCCTGGAACTTCGGGAATAGGATATCCCCGAGGGAGCCGCCGAACGCCAGGAGCATCATGAGGAGCATCGCGCCGACGTAGGGTTTCAGATGCGGTGCGATCTTCGGGATGCCGAAGTACCGCAGATGGGTGATTTTATCGCGTTCGCCGTCCATCAGGCCTCGCCTCCTTCCCCGTCGTCCGCACCCGTCTGGATGTCGTAAATGCGTTTGTAGATGCCGTTCTGCGAGAGGAGCGCCGCGTGATTGCCCTCCTCCACGACCGCGCCGTCCGCCAGCACGAGGATGTGATCCGCCGCCATGAGCGTCTGGATGCGGTGGGAGATGAGGATCACCGTGGCCTCGCCCGTCTTGTCGCGCAGGGCCTGCCGGATCTTCGCGTCGGTCTCGCTGTCCACGGCGGAGAGGGAGTCGTCGAAGATCATGACCTCGGGATGCGCCGTCAGGAGTCTCGCGATGGCGACGCGCTGCTTCTGCCCGCCGGAGAGGGTCACGCCGCGCTCGCCGACCATGGTGTGCCAGCCCTCGGAGAAGCCTTCGATGGTCTCGTCGAGGGAAGCCGCCCGGGCCGCCTCGCGGATCTCCGCCTCATGCGCCGCCGGACGCTCGAAGCCGATGCCGATGTTGTCCTCGAGATCCCGGCTGAACAGGAACGGCTCCTGCAGGACTATGCCGATACAGCGCCGGAGCGAGGCGAGCTTGATTCTGCGGATATCCACCCCGCCGACCGAGATCGTGCCGCCCTCCTCCGGGAGTTCCCAGAGGCGGCAGAGGAGCTGCGCGAGGGTCGACTTGCCGCTCCCGGTCATCCCGATGATGCCGAGGGTCTCGCCGTGCCGCACGCGGAAGCTCACGTTTTTGAGCACCTCCGTCTGCCCGTCGTAGGAGAAGGTGACGTTCTTGAATTCAATGTCCCCCGCGGGATCGCAGTCCACGGCGTCGGGGGCGTCCCGCTCCTCTTCGGCCCGCAGGATCTCCGAGATGCGGCCGACGGAGATGCCCGCCTTCGACATTTCGGAGACGGTCCGTCCGAGCTCGCGCACGGGCCAGACGAGCATGGAGTTGTACGAGATCGCCGCGATCAGGAGCCCGACCGAGAGCGATCCCCGCACCGCGAGGACCGTGCCGAAGACCATGACGATCATCTGCTGGAGTCCGGAGATCAGGTCGCCTGTGCACCAGAACATCGACATGAGCCGTCCGAGCTTGATCCACGCGTCGGCGAAGAGGTCGTTCTGCTTCGTGAATTTGTCGACCTCATAGACCTCCCGCCCGAACGCCCGCACGACGCGCACGCCGGTCAGGTTCTCCTGCGCGATGGCGGAGAGCTTTCCCTCCGTCTCGTCGCAGTAGAGGAACCGCTCGCCGATCTTGCCGTGGAACACCGCGGAATACGCGACGATCACGGGGATCGAGACGAGGGCGACCGTCGCGAGGGGCACGCTCACCGTGTACATGAACACGAGGGACATGACGATGAGGAGCACGGTCGAGAGGATCGAGGTGAGCTGCTCCGAGAGGAAGGCCTTGACGGTCTCCACGTCGGACGTGCATCGCTGGATGATGTCGCCCGTCTGGTGCTTCATGAACCACGCGGCGGGGAGGCGTTCGAGGTGCGAGAAGAGGCGGTTGCGCATCGTCTCGACGAGCGTCTCGGAGCCCTTGCGGTTGAAGACCGATTCGCCGTACTTGAAGATACCCATGAAGAGGGCGATCACAAGAAGGGTCACGGCGACGATCCAGAGGTGCGCCCGCAGGTACGCGGCTCCGCCGATCAGGGAGACGAGCTTTTCCGCAAGCGGAGGAAGGTCCGCCGCCTCGCCGCCGAGTACGGAGTCCACAGTATAGCCGATGATCTTCGGGCACACCAGCTCGCAGAGGGACGCGAGCATCGACGAGAGGATGCAGAGGACAAAGAAATGCCATGCCCCGTCGAGGAAGGAGAACATCAGCGATATATTCTTTTTCTTCGGTTTCTTGTCTTTCATAGTCAATAAAGATTCGTTCTCATCAAAAGTCCGGCCCGGCAGGCGAGTGGATCCCCGCCGGAGTACAGCCGACCGCGGCCACAGGCACCGCAATCGAGGGCATTATACCATAAATAGGGTATTTCTTCAAGAGGAACGCGGGGGATGTAATATAAATGTAATAATTGTTTTTTGGGGGGAGGGGGGAAATTACGAATAACGAATGATGAATTTGGGGGGAAAGCGCGGTTTTCCGGTCTGCGCGCGTACGCACAAGAGAGCGGGTATATTCCCGTGTCCTGCGCGCTGGCGCTTGCGGGCGGGGAGCCCCCGCGGGCAAAAGGCGAGCTCACCTCCGGCAAGCTCGCGGTTGCAATCTCGTTTTGT
>CACZSA010000290.1 GCA_902783705.1 uncultured Ruminococcus sp. | reverse complement strand
CGTCGTGGGCATGTTCGCGCCTTCGCAGACCGCCTGCACGCCGTTCTTCACGAGTTCCTTCGCGTCGTCGAGCAGAAGCTCGTTCTGGGTTGCGCAGGGAAGAGCGATGTCCGCCTTGACGCTCCAGACGCCGCGGCCTTCATGGTAATCCGCCTCGGGCTTCGCTGCCTTGTACTCGGAGAGACGTCCGCGGCGCACTTCTTTGATTTCCTTGACGAGCGCGAGATCGACGCCGTCCTTGTCGTAGATCCAGCCCGTGGAGTCGGAGAGAGTCACGACCTTGCCGCCGAGCTGTCCGGCCTTTTCCGCCGCGTAGATCGCGACGTTGCCCGCGCCGGAGATCGCCACGGTCTTGCCGTCGATGCCGGACGCGTGATCCTTCAGAAGCTCGTCCACGAGGTAGAGCAGGCCGTAGCCCGTCGCCTGAGTGCGGACGAGGGAACCGCCGTAGGAGAGGCCCTTGCCCGTCAGAACGCCTTCATACAGGCCGGTGATGCGCTTGTACTGACCGTAGAGATAGCCGATTTCGCGCGCACCGGTGCCGATATCGCCCGCCGGAACGTCTTCGTCCGCGCCGATATACTTGTAAAGCTCCGTCATGAAGCTCTGGCAGAACGCCATGACCTCGCGGTCGCTCTTGCCCTTCGGGTCGAAGTCGGAGCCGCCCTTGCCGCCGCCCATCGGAAGTCCGGTCAGGCTGTTCTTGAAGACCTGCTCGAAGCCGAGGAACTTGATGACGGAGAGGTTGACGGACGGATGGAGTCTGAGGCCGCCCTTGTACGGGCCGATCGCGTTGTTGAACTGAACACGGTAGCCGGTGTTCACGCGGATCTTGCCGGTGTCGTCGACCCACGGAACACGGAACTGGATCTGACGGTCGGGTTCGGTGATTCTCTCAAGGATCGCTTCCTGCTCGTATAATTTTTCATTCTTGGTGATGACTCTTTCGAGGGATTCGAAGACCTCGCGGACCGCCTGGAGAAATTCCGGCTGGTAGGAGTACTTCGCCTCTACCTGAGAAAGCACGTTCTGGACATAGCTCATGGTGGATCCTCCGATGGATATAAGATTTTGAACGGTATAAATATACCACAAATCCGGCGAAAATGCAAGCGGCGAAGAGAAAAAATTCGCGTGCGCGCAAGATTTCTGCACATTGACGAAACAGAAAAAGCTCCGGGGGGCCATTTTCGGCAAGGTGCAAAAAAACAGGTCTCCCTCGAAATCAAAAGAAGCGCCCGACGGAGCGGACCGCCGGGCACGAATGAATATTATGCGTGTTTGGATGCGTAATTATACATGGTCCGCGCTGTCGACATAGAGGGGAAGCGGGAACCACGAGCGGACGGCGGGGGAGAGGGCAAGCCGCTCGGGAGACCAGAGCCCGCAGAGGAAGGAGATCGCCTCGAGATGCCCGAGCTCGATGTCGCAGTCGCCGGAGATCTCCTCGACCGTCACCGCGTTCTGCTTCACGGCTATGCGGACCTTCACGTCCCCGGAGAAGCCGTGGATGAAGAGGGAGAGCTCCCCGTCGCCGAGCTCCTCGCGGGCGGCCTTGAAGCGCAGAAGCGTTCCGATGACGTGCGGATAATTCAGGATGTTGTACATCTCGTTGTGCCCGATCGACAGGCCGCCGCCGATCTTCGCGATCCGGGCGATCTTGTCGGTCTCCCAGACCGGGATGGAGAGGTGGACGTCCCCGCGCTGCGCCACATAGTTCCGCACGACGTCGACCGTGTCCTCCGGATCGATCAGCGTCAGCTCGCCGAGGCCGCCGATGAAGTAGCCGCGGAATGCGCCGTTCTCGAGGATCGCCGTGACGGACGTGCGCCACGAACGGGCGATGTCATAGAACTGCTCCTTCGGACGGAGGGTGCGGAAGGGGCGGGTCTCGTGCAGCGCGCGCATCTTTTCGATCAGGTCAAAGTCGCCCTCGTTTATGTCACGGAGCTCGAGCGGACGGAGCGGGACGCCCTCGAACGCCCGGCGCAGATTGCCCCGATCGACACCGATCGAGATCTCTTCTCCGGCGCGTTCAAAGCCGAAGTGCTGGTACCGCTGGCGCTGACCGCCGAGGATCGAAAAGTCGACGCCGTCGTCGATCATGTCCCGGAGCGCGAGGCGCATGCAGTCCTTCATGTAGCCCTTCGAGCGGGAATAGGGGTGCACCGCGACGTTGCCGATCCCGCGGGAACGGAGGATCTCGCCGTCCACCGAGAGGTCGGAGTCAAACGCGCCGATCGCGGCCTTCAGCTTCCCGTTTTCGGTGACGACGTAGTTGGAATGGCAGGGATCGTATTCGGGCTTGTAGAGCTTGGGCAGGAGCTTCTTGAAATCGCGGTCGTCGCCGTTGAAGCCGAAGACGTAGTTCATGAAGTCCATGAGGTCGTCGTACATCTCGGGGGTGCCGCGGCCTTTGTAAAGAATGGGTTCGGACATGGCGTTTTCCTTTCTGATGATATGGGATTCGGCGGATTCGGAATTCTGATCCGGACGATTCAGAGGGGCTTCGCGGCCCACGCGGGGATGCCGTCGGAGCGGAGCACGTCGCGGGCGGACACGGCGTCGGCGAGGGTGGGGAAGAGACCGAAGACGGACGGACCGCTCCCGCTCATGAGAACGGATGCGGCGCCGAGGCTGCGGATCCGGTCCCGGAGACGGACGGCGTCGGGATGGCGCGGGAGGATGACCCGCTCGAAATCGTTGTGGAGCGAACGGGGGAGAACGCCCCCGTTCAGCTCGTCGATCAGGGGAGCGGGGGACGGGCTGCATGCGCGGGGATTCTCGTCGAGGAGGCGGTAGGCCTCGGGGGTCGAGACGCCGCCGCCCGGGAACGCGACGAGGACGGCATAGGACGGTTTCGGGACAGAGAGCGGTGCGATCCGTTCCCCGATCCCGCGGCAGAGACAGGTCCCGCCCGTGAGGCAGAAGGGGATATCCGCCCCGACCTCAGCACCGATCTGCGAGAGGGTCGTCCCGTCCGCATGGGTGCCGAAGAGGAGATTCAGGGCTTTGAGCGCTGCCGCGCCGTCGGAGGAGCCGCCCGCCAGACCTGCGGAGGACGGGATGTGCTTCTCGATGTCGATGAAGAGATCGTACTCGGCGATCCCGAAGCGGGCGAGGAAGGCCTCGGCGCACTTCCAGACGATGTTGCGGCGGTCGCAGGGGACGGCGGGATCGGAGCAGTGCACGGCGATCCTCTGCCCGACGGCACACGGCGCGCGGGTCACGGACACGAGATCGTACAGCCCGATCTGCTGCATGACGGATTCGATTTCGTGATACCCGTCCGGGCGCTTGCCGCCCACCGCCAGATACAGGTTGATCTTCGCGGGGGCTTCGATGGTGATGACATTCATGGTATTCCTCAATGGATGAGCCGGATGAGCGGATTCTGCTTCACGCCGACCGCGCCGATGGGGCAGAGCTCCTGGCAGCAGTAGCACTTGATGCAGGCGTCGCGGTGGATCTTCGCGCGTTTTTTCCCGTGCCGCGTGACGATCTCGATGGTCTTGCGCGGGCAGGACACGGCGCATTTTCCGCAGCCGACGCACTTGTCCGGCAGGATCATCGGCTTCGGCTCGAAGATCTTGACGAACCGCCCGCCCATGAAGCCGGAGAGATTGCGCAGGAAGGAACCCGCCTCGGCGTCCGGCCGGATAAAATCGAAGGTCGGCGGGTCCTCCGTCCCGAGAAGCGGGATCTCGTGCCAGTCGCGCGGAACACGGCCTCTCTCCGCCGCGGCGTTCAGATAAAGCGTCTCCCCGTCGCGCCGCATCATGTGTTCGGCGACGATGTCGAGGGCGAAGGGATCGCGGGAGACGAGCATCTGCCCGGTCATCTTCGGCGTACCGTGCGTCGGGCCGTTGCCCTCCATTGAGAGGACCGCGTCGCACACGGCGAGGAAGGGCTTCTCCGCCGTCACGTATTCCGCGAGGTCGCAGAGCATTTCCGAGAAATCGGGCAGGGCGGGGAAGGCGTTGTGCATCTCAAACTTCTCGACGCCGGGGATGAGGCCGAAGAGATTCTTTACGGCGCAGCTCATCCCGGTGAGGGAGTGGGATTTCATCTTGCAGAGGTCGACGACGACGTCCGCCTGCCGATAGACGGAGAGGAGACGGACGTTCCGGATTTTTCTGCCGTGCATCGTCACGTTCTCGAAGCCGAAATCGTCGTTCAGGTGCACGCGCGGGTCGACCGTATCCATGCCGCAGACCCGGTATACGTGACCGAGCGCGGCGGCGGAATAGGGCCCGCCCGGGGAATCGGCGAGGGTGACGCTCTCCGCGCCCATCGCGAACACGACGTCGGCGAGGGCGGAGAGGACGGCGGGATGGGTGGTCGCACCCTGATCCGGGTGCTTCGCGAGGACCAGATTGGGCTTGAAGAGCACGCGCTTTCCCCGGAAGAAATCCTCCGGGAGGGAGAGCGCGTCGAAGGCTTCGCGGAAGAAGGCCGTGAGGGCGGGAATATCATAGGTTTCGCACGGGGCGAGATAGACGGGGGAAGCAGTCATGAAGCGCCTT
>CACZSA010000289.1 GCA_902783705.1 uncultured Ruminococcus sp. | reverse complement strand
GGTCTGACTGATCGGAAGGATGACCTCTCCGACAACAAACACATTTTCTTCCGCAATGAGCGCGTCAACATAGTTCGTCACAGCGCCGCCGAGCGTGTTTTCCTGCGGGATGACGGCATAGTCGGCATTCCCGGCAACAACGTCCGCGATGGCGTCGGGAACGGTCGCCTTTGGAGACAATATAGCCGTATCCGGGAAGAAAAACCGCGCGGCTTCTTCGGTATAGGTTCCCTCCGGTCCCAGATAGCTGACCGTGGAATGGTCCGGAATCTGCGCGCGCGCCGCTGTATCGGAGCTTATTTCCGTGCTGGCTGAACCCGTACCGCAGCCGGAGACTGAGGAACAGATTATTATGATGGAAAGAATCAGCAAAAACAGTTTATGCAAATTGGTCATTTGATCTCCCTTGCTTTTGTAAAACCTGATCGTCTGTCGTTCACGCACGCGTTGGCAGCCCTGTCCTCTTCCATATTTCCATATATAGATACCGCTGCAAACCGGAGTTTAATCGTCCAAAAGTCTGCCGTAGTCATTCCGCTCCCCAAACATCCGGCCTTTTTTGTCTCGCGGATCAGATGCTCCAGCGCCTGACTGTAATAACACACTACGGGCGGTTCGCCGGACGGCGCCCGGTGCTGACTGTCGTCCCGGATATAGTTAACCCTCTAAAAATTTTTGCGCGCTGTCTGTAAATCCCGGGTGACAGCACATATTCAGTATAGCGGATCAAATGCGAAAATTCTACCTGTTTCCTGTGAATTAACGAGAAGAAAAACAAGCGGAGCGGCTTTTTCCGTTTCCCTGCCTGACCTTCGCTCGTCCATGTCGGGCACACTGCCTTTCGACGGGCTTATGGAAGCGAAGGTGGTTAGGTTATTATGAATACCTCATATAGTACCATCCGTCGATGAAGATCACGGCGGGGACGGAAGGCGCCGGACTTGACAGGGAAAGCCCGGCGTGCTATAATCGGATCGGACGGCGGCACATTCGCCGGATCCCCATACGACGGAGGTATAAAGCGCTATGCTGAAGGATTTTACGAAAGAAAAGTTTGACGTGCTGATCCAGGCCGGGCAGTCCAACGCCGAGGGATACGGCTTCGGTCCCGTGGAGGAGCCGTATCAGCCGAACGAGAGAGTCTGGTATCTGAACGCGGATTTCACCCTCTCCGTCGCGGCGGAAAAGGTGACAGGCAACGAGATCCAGACCAATTTCAGCCTGTCGTTCGCGGATCGGTATGTGAAGGAAGGGCTCCTCGCGGAGGGCAGAACGCTCATGATCATCCGGGCGGCGGTCGGCGGAACCGGATTTCTCAGCGGTCAGTGGAAGCCGGAGGATCCCCTGTTTCTCCGCATGATGGAGCTGACGCGGACGGCGCTCGGGCTGAACCCGGAGAACCGTCTGGTCGGGCTTCTGTGGCATCAGGGCGAGACGGACGCCGAGTGCGGCGCGTCCTATGACGTGCACCGCATGCATCTCTCGACGCTGCTGCATCTGGTGCGGGAGGAATTCGGCACGCCGGAGCTGCCCTTTGTCGCCGGCGATTTCGTACAGCACTGGAAGGGCGAGCATCTCGCGATCTGCGAGCCGGTCGTGGAGGCGATGCGGGCCGTCTGCCGGACATGCGGGCACGGGGCCTTCGTCGAGACGGACGGGCTGCTGTCGAATCTGCAGGAGCTGCAGCGCAATCCGCTCGGCTGGGAGGACCCGATCCACTTCTCCCGCAAGGCCGTCTATGCTCTCGGCAGACGGTATTTCGAGGCCTACCGCGGGATCCTCGCGGAGTGAAGAGCGGGGACGGAAGGAGGAAGGACTGTGAAGAAAATCATCCTGATCGGTGATTCCATCCGGATCGGATACGACGCGTATGTGAAGGAAAAGCTCGCGGGGCGGGCCGAGGTGCTCTCTCCTGCGGAGAACGGACGGTTCGCGCAGTATGTGTACCGTTATCTCGACGAATGGAAGCGGGACGGAGGCTGGGGGGACGACGCGGATCTGGTGCACTGGAACGCCGGGCTCTGGGACGTGATCCATCTGGGCGACGAGGCTCCCGTCACCATCCCGGAGCAGTACGCCCTCACCCTCGGGCAGATCGCCCGGCGGATCCGGACCCTGTTTCCCCGCGCCGTCAGCGTGTTCGCCCTGTCCACGCCCGTCGTCGAGGCGGAGTACGGCCCGGACTTCCGGCGGAGCAACGCGGAGATCGAGCGGTACAACGCCATCGCGCGGGAGGTCCTCGAGAAGGAAGGCACCGTGATCGACGATCTCTATGCCGCCATGCGGGACGCGTCTCCCGAGGAACGCTCCGACATGACCCATTTCAACACACCGGCGGGAACGAAGCGGATCGGGGACGCGGTGCTCGGATGCATCTGTCCGCTGCTGGGGATCGAGCCGTAAACAGAAGACCGTCCCGCGGCCCGGGGATCTCTCGTGCGCATCCCCGCGCTTCATGGGACGGTCTTTCAAACGATTGTCTCCGTCACCCGTTCAGGTGCCAGAGTTTTCCGCAGAGGGCAGGGAGACGTTCGGCGATCAGCTCCCGTTCCCGGCGGATCCCGTCTTCCCAGTTTTCCATGCCGGCAAGGCGGTCGCCCCACGCGCAGAGCTGGCAGCCCAGCACGGGGTACTGCCGGTCGATCCGATAGCCGTCCGGATAGGCCGCGGATTTCTTCCACCAGTGATCCCACCTCCACGGATCGTGGGCGGCGATCTCCTCCGGGGACCAGTGCGTGTCGGGGGTGACGATATAGAGCGGCTTCCATGAGCAGTTGATCAGCGTGAAGCCGGACGCGGCCAGATCGTACGCGGGCTGATAGTAGGACTCCCACGCGATGACGATGGTTCTCTTGTCGATCCGGTCGTTGTACGCCTTCCCGAAGCCCTCCCAGACCACGGGCGTCCTCCCGAGGGAGAGAATGGTGTCGGTGAGGATGCGGATATACTCGGCGTACATCTCGTGAATGTCCGCGATCCCGTTTTTCTTCATGAAGTCCTGCGTCTGCGGGCAGTTTTCCCACGCGCCGATGCTGGCCTCGTCCCCGCCGATGTGGATCCACGGGGAGTGCGGAAACAGCTCGGCGACCTCACGAAAGATCGTGCGCAGCGCGTCGAACGCCTCGGCGGAGGCCGGAAGGACGCCGGTCGTGCCGAACAGCTCCGGATAAGATCTGAAAAACGGATCCGAATGACCGGGGACGTCCACCTCGGGGACCAGCGTGATTCCCCGCGCCGCGGCGTACTCCGTCAGGATCCCGATCTCCTCCCGGGTATAGGCTCTTCCCTCCGTCGGGAGCTTCGGATAGGCCTCGATCGGCAGGGTAAAGCTCGGCGAATCGGTGAAGTGGAGCTGGAGATGGGACGCGCGGTTCTTCCAGCAGAGATCGACATAGGACAGCACATAGGGCAGCGGATGGCGCTGACGGGCCAGATCCACCATCAGTCCGCGCCAGGCGCAGTCGGGCTTCTCCGTCAGGCAGGCCTCGTCCGCCGACAGCGCATCCCCGTCCCTCCCGAGGCGGGCGAGGAGATCCGCCAGTCCGTTGTGCATCCCCTTCTCCCCGGAAGCCGCGATCCGCGCTCCCTCCGGGAAAATCGAGAGACGGTACTCCTCCGCGCCGCAGGTTTCGTCCGCCGCGAGGATCAGGCCATCCTCTCCCTCCGTCCAGCCGATCCCGAACGTCTCCTCCGCGTACCGGGCAAACACCGCGGCGCATCCGGAAAACCGGGGATCCGCGCTGTAAACGGGCTTGACTGCACATTTCCGCATCCTTCTTTCCTCCGTTCTTTCATTCTTTCATTTTTTCATTTTTCCGCAGCGCCCCGTTTCCAGGCCCGCGTCATTGAATACGCGGGGGAGGATGGGGATCCGCGGCCTTTTTTGCCTGTGAGGGTATTATATCACAAAACGCGCGGAGACGTCAAGGCTGGGGCCCGTATTCCGCCGGGGAGATCCGGTCACAACAAAAAGAAACGCGCTCAGCCGTGCATGACCGGGCGCGTTTGCTGTTGAAAAGTTTTCTTCACTCCCCTGCCCGCTCGATCGCGAGATCCCCGATCGCCTCGGCGAGCACCCGCTTCGGATCGGACGACGGGGAGAGCCACGCGGGGATCCGCTCCTTTCTGAGCATCACGGGCATCCGATCGTGAACGGCGCGCATGTCCCCCACCGCATCCTTCGTGAGGATCGTGAAAACCGGGAACCGGACGCCGCCGCTCTCCTCGAAGCGGTAGATGCCCGCGAGCCACGTCACGGCCTCCCCCTTCGGCTGGATGGCGTACTTGATCTTTTTCCCGCCGGGACCTTCGCCGGAGTAATCGGACGGCATTCCCCACTCGAAGAAATAGCTCGCCGGGAGGACGCAGCGGCGGTTTGTCCAGCCGTCCCGGAACATCGGACGCTCTCCGGCAGTCTCCGACCGCGCGTTGAAAACGGGCCCCCGCGCGCCCTGGACGGAATAGCCCCAGACCATCGGAAAAGCGGCCGTCTCCCCGCGTTTGTTGAGGGCGATCCCCGCGGCCATGTCGGTCGGTCGGACCTCTCCCCGGGTAACCAGCGCCTTCCCGAGCTTCGCCACCAGCTTTTCCGTGAGAGGGGATTTCTCCGCCTCCTCGAAGTACGGCAGCAGCTCGTCAGCGGTATCGTCGATATAGTATCTGCAGCACATGTCACAGTCCTCCGCGGGCATTCGCCCCGTATATTGTAGCACAGAACCGCGGGGCATGTCAACCATGAAAAGCCGCTGGCGGAAGACGATGTGTCCCCCCGCCGTCTGCTCCGTCCCCACCTCCGCCCGCGGAGAGAAGCCGAACGTCATGAGAAGCGCGCGCAGCTCTCCGGCCCGCAGGGGAGATTCCGTGAAAAGAATGTCGAGGATCCGCTCCCGATCGGTGACGGAGAACGTGATCGGGAAATCGGAGCGGTAGATGAACCGCTGGACCCCGCCGGATTCCTCGGTCGTCGGCAGCAGCAGCGGGATCATGCCTCGTCCTCCTCAAAGACCGCGCCGTCCAGCCGGCGGATGTCCTCGAAACGGATCCGGGTGCCGCCGATCAGAATCGCGCCGGAGATCTCGTCCACATGCCCGCAGACGCCGGTCACCGTCCGATAGGTCCCGGCCCTCCCGTACGCGTCGTGATACGGATCGTCGCAGGGGACGTAGTATTCCGCCGTGACCTCGGGCAGCCCGTCATACCCCCTCGCGGCGGAAGACGCGCGCGCGGCGAGGAGGCGGAACCGGGCGTCCAGCATGCGCCGCTCGTCTTCGCTAAGCTCGGCGCGCGGGACGTACACGACGTCCTTCGTACGGACCGCCCAGCCGAAGCCGTCGAGGGCCGCGAACGGGGCAAAGATTTTGGCGCGGTGTCCCCTTTCCATTTTCGGGTGCCGGCGGGAAAAATCGTCGCGTTCGTGTACGGGCCTTCCCGCAAGAAACGCGTATGTGTAGGGGAAATTCGCAGGAATATCCATCTCCGGTCTCCTTCATTACTCTATCATTATTTTATCCGTCTTATTCTTCTCTTCATCGCTGTCAAATCGATCACCCCGGCATCGCCGGCAGGGGCACGCTCCCCGCCCGGTGACCTCCGATCTGCTGATTCCGCTCGATCGTCGTGGCGCCCGCTTCAAGGTTCATCCCCTTGACGATCGCGTTCATCCCGAACCGCCGCCGGACGTCGATCATGGCCCGCTCGAGGTTTTTTTCTTTTTCCAGCGTCTCATAGTCCGCCAGCATGTCGATCTGGAGGGCGCCGCAGTCGATCTCCGTGTTGTTCGCGCAGATCCCGAGGCGGCGGATCAGGAACCGGGAATCGACCCGATCCCGGAAGCTTTTGCACAGCGCCTCCATGATCGCCCGCTTGCTGCCGCTCCGGTTCCGGAGACGGGCCGTCCCATGCGCGCTTTTGGGCTGGATCTTTCCGTAGAAATCCACCTCCAGCGCGCCGGCGAAATCCGGAAGCGCCTCCAGCGTCTGCGGATCGAAGACCGCCCACCAGGTCAGGGAATCCGTCGTGAGGTTTTTCGCCGTCAGCTCCGCGCACAAGAGGTCCGCCATCTCCCGGAAAACGAGGAAGCCTTCTTCATATTTATAGGCGCGGGGGAGCACCTGCCCGGTCGACAGGCTGTGCCCGTTCGGCTGATAGTTCTTGATATCCGCCATCGTGGTCGGCTCGATCCCCCAGGCGTGGTCGATCAGAAGCTCCGCGTTGATCCCGAACAGCTTGTACAGCTCCGCCTCGTGCTTCAGCGAGACCGTCGCGATGTCTCCCATCGTCCGCATCCCGTGCGTGATGAGCCGTCTTGCGGTCCCGGGTCCGACCTGCCAGAAATCCGTCAGAGGCCGATGCGTCCACAGCTTCAGGCGGTAGGTTTCCTCGTCCAGCTCCGCGATGCGCACGCCGTCCGCGTCCGGGGGAGCCTTCTTCGCGACGATGTCCATCCCGATCTTCGCGAGGTACAGATTGGTCCCGACCCCGACCGTCGCCGTGATCCCGGTGGTCTTCAGCACGTCGCGGATGATCGTCATCGCGATGTAGTGCGCCGTGGAAACGCCCTCCCGCGCCGCGGCGGAACGGTAGATCCGGTCGTACGGGCCGACGTCGACGAAGGATTCGTCCACGGAATACACGTGGATATCCTCCTCGGAAATGTAGCGGAGAAAGACCTCGTAGATCTTCGACGACACCCGGATGTACTCCGCCATGCGGGGCGTCGCGACGATATAGTCGACCTTCGTGTGGTTCGCCGCCTCGTACAGGGCGATCGCCTGTCTGGCCTCGAACAGCCGCGGACGGCTCGGAACGCCGATCGCCTTGAGGGCCGGGGAAACCGCGAGGCAGATCGTCTTGTCCGTCCGCGATTCGTCCGCCACGAGGAGCCGGGCTTTCAGCGGATCGAGCCCTCTCGCCACGCATTCCACGGAGGCGTAGAACGATTTCATATCGCAGCAGATATACATCTCCTCACGCCCGCCGCGATCCCGAAGAGGCCGGACGGAGAGCGGCTTTCGTGCCGATCTTCCCCGGCCTTCTATTTGTTTTCCTATTTTCCCGCACCGTTCCTCTCCCCTTCCGCCGACAAGTCTCCGTGTTCGTTTGTGCTCCGCGCGATATGAGTATAGCACAGTTATTCGGCGTTGTCAAGAGCATTTATAGTATTATTGCGCATCTTTTATGATGAATCAAAATCGTCCTCTGAATTCACCCCGCGAAACCGACCCGTGATTGCGCGAAAAAAGCCCCGATCCCGCAGGATCAGGGCAAAAAAGCATTCAGTTTGCAAGATTCACACTATTTGCCAGAGGGAGGAAAAGCCCGGATCACGCGCCCGTCACGGTCAGGCGGTGCACAAAGCCGATCATCCCCTGCGAGGCGGTGATCTGCCGCAGGCCGGGGACGATCTCCGTGTCGGAGTACCCGTGGATGTGCCCGCACAGGGTCATCCGGACCGCCGGGCAGGTCTCAAGGAAGCGCACGAAACGCCGCCCGCCCTCGTCCGCGCGCTCGCCGTCGACGGAGAAATAGACGCCGAACCGCCGCGTCGCCTCCCGGTTGCCGGACGCCGCCGCTGGGATGTGGTACATCAGGATCATCGGGATCCCTTCCGCCGCGAGCGCTTCGAGACGGTCGAGATCCTCTTCGGACACCGACTGCGTCCGGTCGTCCACCGCCGCGATCCGGAAGCCGTCGGACT
>CACZSA010000288.1 GCA_902783705.1 uncultured Ruminococcus sp. | reverse complement strand
TCAGCTTGCTGAAATTCGCTCCTCGCAATGACAAGCTTTCGTTTGTCATGAAATCAACCGGCACCAGATTTGTTTTGCGACAGCCCCTTTTTGACCACTTATTCCTTCTTGCCCGCCTTCTCCGGGACTCTTTCGGGCAGCTCATGTCCCTCCGGTCCGGGTCTGCGGCCGGGGCGTCCCTCTTTCCGCTCGTCGAGGAATTTCGCGATATCCTCGTCGTCGGACATGAATTCCTCGGCGGAGACACCGTCGATCGGAGTGATGTAGCGCTTGGCCTGCGTCGTGAAGAGCTCGTAGTACACGCCGCGCTTCTTCATCAGCTCCGCGTGACTGCCCTCTTCGATCACCGCGCCCTGCTCGAGGACGATGATCTTGTTCGCGACCGTGGCGGAGGACAGACGGTGGGAGACGAAAATGCAGGTCTTGTCCTTGCGCAGGCGGTCAAACTGGTTGTAAATGTCCTGCTCGGCGATGGCGTCGAGGGAGGCCGTCGGCTCGTCGAGGATGATGACATCGGAATCCGAATAGAATGCGCGCGCGATGGACAGCTTCTGCCACTGCCCGATCGAGAGCTCGATGCCGTTCTCCTCGAAGTAGCGCATCAGCGGCGTGTCGTACTTATCCGGGAGATTTTCGATGAACTGGCTGGCGGTCGACTGCTCGGCGGCCTCGACGATCTCGTCGTCCCCGGCCTCGCGGTCGAGCTGACCGAAGCGGATGTTCTCCTTGACCGACACGGCATACTTGCCGAAGTCCTGGAAGATGATGCCGAACATGGCATAGAGATCGTCGGTGTCGTATTCCTTGATGTTGTAGCCGTCGAGGAGGATCTCGCCCTCGGTGGGGTCGTAGAGGCGCGTGAGCAGCTTGATGAGCGTCGTCTTGCCCGCGCCGTTGAGGCCGACGAGGACGCAGGTGTCGCCCGGATCGAGCTTCAGGTTGACGTTGTTGATGACGCGGCGCTCCGTGCCCGGATAGGCGAAGGAGACGTTTTTGAATTCGATCGTGTGGCCCGTTCCGTGGGCGACTCTGCGCGGCTCGGGCAGGGAGGCGACGACGGTGCGCTTCTCATTCATGAACCGGATGAGGTTGTCGATGAAGAGCGTGCCCTCGTAGATCTGCGCCGTGGTGCCGATGATCGTGCCGATGCCGCCCGCGATGGAGCCGAGCGCGCCCGTGTAGAGCGAATAGTCGCCGACCGCGTAGCGCCCTTCCGCAACGCCCTTCGCGATGTAGAGGAAGAGCAGGCAGTTGATCGTCGTCGTCACGAGGTTGATGCCGATGTTCCAGAGGCCCTCGCCCACGAAGAGCTTCTTGAGACCGCCGAAATACCGGAAGAAGGTCTCCTGATACCGCCCGATGAAGGTGTCGGAGAGGTTGAAGAGGCGGATCTCCTTGACCATGTCCTTATTGGTCATGAGCTCGGAGTAGTAGTTCATCTGGCGGCGGTCCTTCGAATGCCAGCGCACGTACCAGAAATTCTTCTTCCGGTAGGCGAAGCTGATGACCGCGGTCGGGACGCTCATGAGCACGATGACGATCGGCGCCCACGGGGAGACCGCGGCGAGGATCACGATGAAGGACACCATGCTGATGACGGTCGAGATGATCGTGAAGTTGTTCGAGAGGATGTTGATCGGACGGGAGCCCGCCTCGCGCTTGGCGTTCTCGAACCGCTCGTAGAATTCCGGATCGTCGAAGGAGGCGAGGTCGACCTCGCGTGCCTTGCGCATGATCTTCAGATTGACGTGGTTGACGACGAGCTCGCCCGCGATGTTGTTGAGAATGCTCGCGACGCGTCCGACCATGCTCGTGAGGAAGTTGAAGGCGAAGCGGATGACGAGCAGGCGGATGACCGCGTCGAACATCATCTCCCCGCCCGAGGTCACGGACGTGAAGGCCTCGGCGAGCACGTTGAGGAGCGCCGCGCCGATGTACGCGCTGACGACGGGCGTGACGCCGTTCCAGATCGCCATGAAAATCATGAAGAAGAGGATCCACGGCTTCGTGTCCCAGACAATGCGGAATATGTAGAATAAACGGTAGAAGAACTTCGACACGACGCGCCAGAGATATCCCGGCACCTCGCGCAAAGACTGCGGTTTCGGCTCCTTGAGCTTATCGATCATTTTTTCGCGCTGGCCTCGCCAGCCTCCGCCGGGTCCCATCAGGCGACTCCTCCTTCGTTTTTATCGGATTTCTCCGGTGTGGTTTTGTTCTCATCCGGCTCCTGTCCCGCGATGAGCTTCGCAAGCAGGGTCCGGAGCGCTTCTTTTTCTTCTTTGCTGAGCGGCGCGAGGAATTCCTCCGCGTGACGGCGGTGCGCCTCCCGGAACGCCGCGACCCGGGCCGCTCCCGCCTCGGTGAGGGAGACGATGGTCTGGCGGCGGTCCTCCTCCGACGGCGTCCGGGCGATCAGTCCTTCCGCCTCGGTCTTCGCGGCGAGCTCGGAGAGGGACTGCGGGCGGATGTCGAGAGAGGCGGCGAGAGCGGTCTGGCTCATGGGTCCCCGGTCCGCGAGGATGCCCATCATGCGCCCGCGGCTGTGATCCCGCTGTTCCTCCTGGGAGCTCTCAGACGAACCGTCCGGCGTACCCTCGGGCGGTCTGTGCGGCGAACTCCGGCGGCTCAGGGCGTGAAGACGGCGCAGCTTCCATACGATTTCTTCTTCCAGTACAGGCAATGGTTCTCCTCTCCCGCGCAGTGCGCGATTACAAAATATCAATTTATCAGGTACCTTAGCGTCAGGTACCTTCGTATTATAGCATGCGCCGCGGGATCTGTCAAGGGGAATTGATAAAAAATTGAGGGAGAATTTAAGAAAATCCGGGATCCGGACGAAAAAAGGAGAGACCCGCGCGGACCTCTCCCGTATTTCTGTTTACTTGATGAACATCGCGTCCCCGAACGAGAAGAAGCGGTACTCCATCTCCACCGCCGTGCGGTAGGCCCGAAGGATCGTCTCCCGGTCGGCGAGCGCGGAGACCAGCATGAGCAGCGTGCTCTCCGGCAGGTGGAAATTCGTGATGAGCGCGTCGACGATGCGGAACCGGTATCCGGGGTAGATGAAGATCCCCGTGTCCGTGTCGACCGCGCGGAGCTGACCGTCCTCGTCCGCAGCCGATTCGAGCACCCGGCAGGACGTCGTTCCCACGGCGATCACGCGCCCGCCCGCCGCTCTCCGACGGTTCACGAGCTGCGCCGTCTCCTCCGTCACCCGGATGTACTCCGAATGCATCTCGTGCTCCGCGATCCGCTCCTCCTTGACCGGGCGGAAGGTACCGAGTCCGACGTGGAGCAGGACCGGCGCGATGGCGATCCCCTTGTCGCGGATCCGGTCGAGCAGCTCCGGCGTGAAGTGCAGTCCGGCGGTCGGCGCGGCGGCGGATCCGGCTTCGCGGGAGTAGACCGTCTGATACCGCTCCGGATCCTCCAGCTTCTGCGTGATGTACGGCGGCAGGGGCATCGTCCCGAGCAGATCGAGCGCGGCGAAGAACGGCAGTCCCTCGCGGTGCACGGTGAAGCGGACCACGCGGCAGCCCTCCTCGATCACGTCGAGGATCTCCGCCGTGAGAAGTCCGTCGCCGAAGGAGAGAATGTCCCCCGGACGGGCGCGTTTGCCGGGACCCGCGAGCGTTTCCCAGACGCCCTCCTCACGCTGCTTGAGCAGAAGGAGCTCCACCGGGGACGCCGATCCCTCGCTCCCGTCCGCGCGGCGCATCCGGTGTCCGATGATCCGGGCCGGGATGACGCGGGTGTCGTTGATGACGAGCGTGTCGCCGGGATCGAGGTAATCGACGATGTCGCGGAAGATCCGGTGCTCGAGCGTTCCGGTCTTCCGGTCGAGGACCATGAGGCGCGAGGAGTCCCGCGGTTCGACGGGCGTCTGCGCGATGCGCTCCTGCGGGAGGTCATAGCGGAAATCCGACAGGGTGAGATCCGTCGGGGGAAGTGTGTTTTTGATCATATCGTGCTCCGTGGACGGCTTGACAAGCGCCGCCTGCTGTGCTATCATTAGTTTGGATCCGCCTGACGCACCCCGTGACCGGGACGCGCATATACTGGATGCGGGCGGAACATCCTTTTTATCATAACACAATCCGCCCTTCAATTCAACGGTTTTTCATGAATTCTCACGCGGAATGCGTGCGTATTGCGATATGAAGAAAAAAGAAATCCCGTTCCGGGGACTGTGCACCGCGCTCGTCACGCCGTTCTGCCCGGACGGATCGGTGGATGAAGAGGCTTTCCGGCGGCTGATCGTGCGGCAGATCGACGGCGGCGCGGATGCGATCCTGGTACTCGGGACGACGGGCGAGAGCGCGACCCTCACGGACGAGGAGCGGCGCATGCTCGTCGCGGAGGCGGTGCGGCAGGCGGCCGACCGGGTGCCCGTGATCGCCGGGACCGGATCGAACGACACCGCGCGCACGGCGGCCTTCTCGAAATTCGCGTCCGAGGCGGGCTGCGCGGGCGTGCTCGTCGTCGCGCCGTACTACAATCGACCGACGCCGGACGGGCTGATCCGGCACTTCAACGAAGCGGCGGACGCGGCGGCCTGCCCCGTGATCCTGTACAACATCCCCGCCCGGACCGGATGCGACCTGACCGTCCCGGTCGTGCGAAAACTGGCGGAGCATCCGCGGATCGCGGGGATCAAGGAGGCGTCGGGGAACATCGACCGGGCGGCGGATCTCTGCGCGGCGTTCGCGGGGGAGGATTTCGCCGTCTATGCGGGCAACGACGGGGAGATCGTCCCGGTCTGCGCGCAGGGCGGCATGGGGGCCGTGTCGGTCGTCTCGAATCTCCTGCCGCGGGAGACGGGGGAGATGTGCCGCGCGATCCTCTCCGGGGACCTCGTGCGCGCGAACAAATGGCAAAGACGGCTTCTGCCCCTCATCCGCGCGCTGTTTGCCGAGAGCAATCCCGCGCCCGTCAAGCGTGCGATGGCGATGCTCGGCCTGTGTTCGGATACCCTCCGCCTCCCCCTCGTCCCCGTGCGGGAGGAGACGGAGCGGCGTCTCGGAGAGGCCCTCAAAGACCTCGGAATGCTCTGATGGGAGGGGGAGCGAGCAACTCCCCCTCCGCCCTGATTCCTGTAAAATCTCAACATACAAGGAGTTTCAAAAATGTTCACCTCCGGCCTTGTCACCGTCACCTTCCGGAAATTCGACCGCGAGAAGATCTGCGCCGTCGCGAAGAAAGCCGGACTCCCCCTGCTCGAATGGGGCGGGGATATCCACGTGCCGCCGACCGATCCGGATGCCGCGCGGGACGCCGTACGTCTCACCGCGGACGCCGGACTGCGCGTCGACACCTACGGCTCGTACTACCGCTGCACCGACGAGGAGGATCCCGAATCCATCGCCCGGTGCGCGTCCCTCCTCGGCGCGAAGAACATCCGCGTCTGGGCGGGGAAGCGCGGCACCGAAGATTCCGACGCGGAGAACCGCCGCATGGTCGCGAAGAATCTCCGTTCCCTCTGCGCGCGCGCCGCCCGGGAGGGCCTCACCGTCAGCACGGAATTCCATCAGGGAACGCTGACGGACCGGTATGAGAGCGCCGTCCGGCTCGTCGGGGGGGTCGGGGAGGAGAATTTCCGCCTCTACTGGCAGCCGAACCAGTTCATGGACGACGACTACAACCTTGCCGCCGTCCGCGCGGTCTCGCCGTATCTCTCGAACGTCCACGTCTTCACCTGGTCCGGGCATGACAAGTTCCCCCTCGCCGATGGAGAGCGGATGTGGCGGCAGTATATCGAGATCCTCCGCGAGGCGCCCGGAGATCACGGCCTCTTCCTCGAATTCGTCTGCGACGACACGGAGGAACAGCT
>CACZSA010000287.1 GCA_902783705.1 uncultured Ruminococcus sp. | reverse complement strand
TGGTAAATATGTACGAAAAACTCTTGCGTTTTCCTGCCTTTGTGTGCTATAATGAGATGTACGCAACGTGTCTGTATGCGGACACACGACTTTTCAAGAAAGGAATCCGGTGCACGCAGAATGAAAAAACAGATTGCCGCCTGGACCGCCCTCTTCGCGGTGACCGCGCTCCTCTGTAAGCCCGTGTCCGCCGCGCTTCCGACGCAGGCCATCGACATGCCGGAGAGCGGTCTTTGGTTCCGCTTCGACGGAGACGCGGAGGAAGCGTCCGGCGCGGTGTCCGGCAAACTCCGGGGTAATCCCCGGTTTGTCGAGGGGAGGGACGGCACAGAGGACGGCGCGATTTACTTTGAGACGGAATCGCAGTCCGTCGCCCTGTCGATCGACGACATCGAGGGAAACTGGACCGCGAGCTTCTGGGTGAAGTCGGAGGGCAGCTCCTATCACGTGTTTCTCTGCTCGAGCGTCACAGGCTCCCTGCGGCTGATTCAGGACGACGGATTCGTCGGCGCGACCATGAACGGCATCCTCGACCGCTCGGTCCCGTACAAGGTGCCGACCGATGAGTGGACGATGCTCACCTTCGCGTATGACGACGATATCGAGGTCACGTCGGTCTATGTCAACGGGGAATTCCTCGACGGCATGTACGGCTGGCAGACGCTCGGCCTGACCCTGCTCGGCAACGACGCACCGGAACAGAAGGGCTGGCAGAGCGCGCCGGGATATGCGCTCGACGACACCTGGTTCTTCGGACGACTCCTCTCGGACGAGGATATCCGGACACTGTATGAAACGAACACCGTCCCGCTGCCGGAACCCGAAGAGGCGCCGGAGACGGAGGGGCCCGCCGAAGAGGAAGATCCGCCGATCGAGGATGAAGCGGCGGCGGAGGAGCCCGATGGGGATGAGGAGGCAGAGGCACCGGCGGAGGAGGCCGCGGTACGCGAGAGAAAGCCGGGGGCCTTCGCCGCGATGGGCGTGATCGTGCTCGCCGCGCTGTTCCTCACCTGCGCCGGAGCCCGCGCGCTGTTCGGAAGGAGGTCAAAATGAATCGGAAGCTGTATCTCGCCGTGCTGGGCCTGTTTTTTATCGTTCTGCTGTTCGGCGCGCCCTTCATGAAAGCCGGGGAGGACGCCGGGGTGTTCAAGGTCCGCGATCTCGGGAACATGGTTGAGGAGGCGGAGCCCTATTCCGGCACGCCCGTGGACGGCGCGCTGAATGCGCTTGTCGGTCTGAAAAATTCCCTGACGCGCCTGTACACGAATTACATGCCGGGATATTACGAAACGGTCTTCGCGTACGGCAAGGCGCGGGACACGCTGAACGCCCCGACCGCCTCGCTCTACGCGGATATGCGCGCGAACACGACAAAAACGCCGGTCGAAGAACCCGCGCCTGCCCCCGATACGCTTGAAGCAGGCGAAGAAGATCTTCCCACCGAAGTAGCGCCGGAGCTGGTCATCGAGGAACCCGTCGATCCGCGGGACGAGGTCGTGTCCGTGTCTTCCACCCTTCTCACGACGACGGGCACGCATCGGTACTACCGGATCGACGCGACCTTCGGCGACGGATTTGAGACCTCGTTTCTCGACACCGCAGTCGCCCTGACGGACAAAACGATGGAATCCCGCGTCACACTGCAGGCAAAGAAGCTCAACCGCATCGCCGCGGCGGATCCGGACGTGAATTTCTACTTCATGCTCCTCACGCGCATGCAGGACACGGATTACTATGAAGACGTCATCGTCGGCGAGCAGTCGACCGGCAAGTACGCCGATCTGTTCCTTTCCCTGCTCGACGAGCGGATCACCGCGCAGAAATGGGAGATCGGGACGCTCCGTGACCGCGTGGAACGGGTCTACCTGACGGACCACCACTGGTCGACCTACGGAAGCTGGTGCGGCTTCTGCCAGCTCTGCGAGATGATCTGTCCGGATCACGAGCCCGTCGCGCTCGGCGAACCGATCGACTTCCCGGAGACCCGATTCTACGGAAGCGCGGCGCGTACCTGCCAGACGCTCGATCTCTGGGATCCCTTCCGGGTGTATGACTACGACCTCGGGACCTACAAGTGCTCGCCGATCTGGAAATTCGACCGCCAGGTGAAATTCCTCGCGAAGCAGAAGTACGTGACGCCGGACGTGAATGTCTACGCGGTCTTCTTCCCGGAGGTCTACACCGTGGAATACCCGGACAATCACACCGGACGGAACCTCCTCGTGATCGGAGACAGCTACACGCAGGGGTTCGTCGAGCTCCTCGGGAGCGCGTTCGACACGACGGTCGCGTACTATTACACGCACTACTCCGGGATGAACTACCGCGAGGTGATCGAGCAATACGGGATCACCGACGTGCTGTTCGAGCAGTTCTCCGACCGGATCCTGTTCGACATCTACGGGGACGACCGACTGTCCGCCATCGTTCTGGACTGACGGGAGGGATAGAATATGCTGTTTTCATCTGTGATTTTCGTCTGCGCGTTTTTCCCGCTGTTCTTCGCGCTGTATTACCTTCTTCCGAAGCGCAGTCTCAAAAACGCCCTGCTTCTGGTCTTCTCCCTGATTTTCTATTCGTGGGGCCGGGTCGTCTGTCTCCCGCTGATCCTCGCGGCGTCCCTGATCGGCTGGGGCGGCGGGCTGGCGATCGGCGTGTTCCGGGATAAAAAGAAGCCGGGATGCACGCGGGCCTCGCTCATTGTATCGCTTGTACTGCTCCTCGGGATGCTCGGCGTCTTCAAGTACGCGGGATTCTTCGTAGAGAACCTCAACCTGATCGCGCGTCTGGACCTGCCCGTTCCCGAGATCGTGCTCCCGATCGGCATCAGCTTCTACACCTTCCAGATCCTCTCCTATGTCGCGGACGTGTACCGCGGGGATGTGGCGGCGCAGAAAAATCCCGGAATCGTGATGGTGTACCTCTGCGCGTTCCCCCAGCTCATCGCCGGGCCGGTCGTGCGGTATAAAACCGTCGAGGAGGAGCTGACCGGGCGGGAGGTCACCCGCGACGACGTGTACGCCGGGCTTCGCCGCTTCGTCGCCGGACTCGGAAAAAAGGTCCTGATCGCCAATACGGCGGCGGTGGCGGCGGACGGCATCTTCGGCTACGATCCCTCCGCCTGCGGCCTGATCGCCTCGTGGATCGGCGCGCTCGCCTATACGGTCCAGATCTATTTTGACTTCTCCGGCTACTCCGATATGGCGATCGGCATGGGACGCATGATGGGCTTCCACTACCTCGAGAACTTCAACGATCCCTATACGGCCACCTCCGTCACGGATTTCTGGCGGCGGTGGCACATCTCCATGTCGTCCTTCTTCCGGGATTATGTCTACATCCCGCTCGGAGGCAACCGGGTATCGAAGCTCCGCTGGGTATTCAACATCGCCGTGGTCTGGATCCTCACGGGGCTCTGGCACGGCGCGGCATGGACCTTCGTCGTCTGGGGTGTCTATTACGGCGTGCTTCTGATCCTCGAAAAGCTGCTCTGGGGGAAGAAGATCGCCGGGATCCCGGTCCTGCGCCGCTTCTATACGCTCCTCCTCGTCGTGATCGGCTGGGTCGTTTTCCGCTCTGAATCGCTGACCTACGCCTTCGGGATGCTCCGGGCGATGTTCGGCGGATACGGGCTCGGGATCGGCAATGTGACATGGGGCATGATCCTCGAGCGCAGCGGCGTGAACGGACTCTTTATTCTCGCCATGCTCGCCGGGATCGTCCTCTCGACCGGGATCGGACGACGGCTGGCGGAAAAACGGGAGGCCTCCGCGCCGAAACGCCGGACAGCGCTCGAGTCCTTGGCTTCCGTCTGCTCCCTCGTGATCTTTGTCCTCTCCGTCGCCTCCCTCGCGGCGGGATCGTACAACCCGTTCATCTACTTCCAGTTCTGACATCTCTCCCGACCGGACTCCTCTCAGGGCTGCCCTTCCTCGCGGCTGCCGGAGTCCTGCTCGTCCGGGCGAAGAAGAATCGAAGCTGATCCGACCTAACCTCCCCTCCAAATTACCCCATACATACCATTCATCCGGGCACCGGAGCATCCACTCCAAGCGCATCCAGAATCTCTCTTCCCATCTTCGTGACGGGATCGAGCAGGCGGGCTTTGGTTTTTGCCCGCAGGTCGAGTACGCGGATC